>DATITC010000111.1:0-10900 GCA_035468175.1 Frankiaceae bacterium
GCGCTAGCCTCGACGTCCGTGACCGTGGGTGAGAAGTGGTGCACGGACGCGAGTGCCGGCGGTTCCGTGGGGTCCGACACGTCGACCTCCCTGATGAGGCGCCCAGTGTCGTGACCGCCGCTGGGCCGGTCAAGGGGGCAGTACGCCGCACCGCCGCTGCCGACTCCGGCTCGGCAAAGCTCCGTCGGAGCGTCACGTCAGCTCGTTCCGGTCGAGAGCAGCGCGGCGGAATCCGCCGTTGTCGTGTCGCACTCGCGTCCACGTGGTGCCGCTCGGCATGCCACCGCATCAGCGGGAAGGCCATCGAACGGAAGCTCCAGTAGCAGCCGATCTCCCGGCAAGTCGCGTCGTACCAGCCCGTGCGCCCGACACCGATCTTCACGTCATGCCCGTTCGGCCCAGGAGTGGGATGCACCTTCTCGTCGAGCGAAGATTGACCGACGTCTGCCGATCGCCGCTCGGCGCCCGCCGGATCGAAGACCGCATCCGGTGTGAGCACCGGGAAGGTGGCGACTACCCAGGACGGGTCGACGCCCCGCAGCCGGAGGTAGGCGTCGCGGGACGCCTCGGCCGAATGCGGAAAGAGTGTCGACCACTCGGCGTAGGGGATCGTCCGACTTTCGACACCCGCGTAGGCGGCGAGCCGGGACACCTCCTCGGACCGCCAGCTGTCCAGGCGCTGCCAACCGTCGAACTGATCCAGCAGGGCTGGCACCGCCAGCGTGGCGCCGGCAGGGAGGTGGTCGAGCGGAATCGTCAGGCCATTCATGGTCGAGTGCCGACCCAGCGGGAGAAGCGATTGGCCGAGACGGCTCTGGATCTGCTTCTCCCAGCTGCGACATGGGGTGCAGGCGAGGTACGACCAACGACCCGGACCACCGCCGAGTCCACGTGCACACAGCACGCAGAGGTCGGACTCGTCCGAGAAGTCGACGTTCGGCCACCGTTCGCCCGGACTGTGGCGGCAACCCTGGAGGCTCCGCGGAGTCTGACCGCACAGTCGGGCGCATGGAAGGCAGAGCTCGAAGGCGGTCATGAGGCTCGCTGCGCACGGTCCGTGATGCAGGCCTCGCCAAACTGCCGGAACGAACGCACCCGCTCGTCGGCTAGGTCCTCCGTGGGAAGCCGACGCACCCAGGTGCGGAAGGAGGCGTCGGTGATACCGCACGCCCTGCCCAGCCGATCGAGATAGATCGAAAGGTCGGGCGCCTCGCTGTCGACGCCGTCGTTGATCGGTTCGCGGCGCGCCTGCACCGCGGCGTCGGCGTCGTCCGGCCAACCGCGCCGCAGCGCAGTCGGTTCTGACCCGGCTGTAGCCGGCGCCCCCTCGCGGGCTGCGACCTCGGCGACCAGCTCGTGCACCAACTCGACGGCCTCGATGCCCGGCAGCCGGTCAAGCAGGGCGGTGGGCAGGAACACGCGGTGCTCCAACCCGGCGCCGTTGAACAACCACGTGCCGGCAGCCCAGCGATGGGACCAGGTCTGGTCGTTGCGGCTCGCGTTCAGCGCCGTTGGCAAGACATCGGCTTCCTGCCCGGCCCAGGGCTCGCCGGACAGCGCGATCATCACTCCCCAGCCCACTGAGGGGTGGCGGGCGGCTCGGAGCCGGAGCCACATGCCGGAGTCGCTGACGGCCAAGCAGCCCTGGCCCTCATCCTCCGGCTCGACGTCGTAGTCGGGCAGGACGTACAGCAACTCGTCCATCGCTCAGGTCACGACCTCGAGCGCTCGCGTCGAGGAGAATCCGGCCGGCACGACCACCTGGTGGCGGTAGCTCGTGATGGGGTGCGCGGAGCTCCGGCCGAGTCCGTCGACGAGCGTCAGCGCTTTGCAGCCGCCGAGGTCTCGTTGCGCCCAGCCGAGGAAGGCGGCCGTCTCAGCCGCGGAGACAATGTCGGACACGACTGCTGCCTGCAGGCCAAGCGGTGCCGCTGCCGGGACAGTGGCCGTCAGCGCAACGACACCGCCCTCGAGGACCCACCGACCGACGGTCGCGCGGCCGTTGCGGTCGTCGATCACGCGCCAGTGGCGCGACGTGTCGGGTACGTCCAGCGCGACCCGAGTCTGAACCGTCAGGCGCGGCGAACCGCCCGGCGGGTCGCTGACGGACAACCAGGTGCCGAGGTCCGCCGCGACGAACCCGACGCCGGTCGCATCGACGACGGTCCAGTCCGGCTCGATCTCGAGCTCGTTCAACAACGACAGCAGCTGTGCTGACCACGGCATGCGATGCCTCCGGGAGCCGTCGGACCCCCGGTACGAGCCGGTGATCCCGTGTTGACCACCGCGGGCGGATGGTCCCGGTCTTCCCTCAGGGGCACCCACACACGGGCGGGGTTGCCAGGCGACAGGCTGAGAGACCTGAGCGTCGCGCTTCTTGACCTGTTCTCAGCGTAGTCGAGCCCGCCGACAATCCCTGGGAGGCGGTCTAGATGGCGAAGGACGTTGGGTCAGACGACGGTCTCGCCGGGCAGCATCTCCAGCGGATCGAACGGCGGAACCTCCGGTGCCCCGATCCACCTTCTTCGTCGGCTCGGGAAGCGACCCAGCGTCAACTGAGCCCGCGGCATACGAGCGGGTCTTAGGCCACGCAGGAGAGACAACTTCTCAGGAGTGTGGCGATCATGAGACCCTGCGCCCGCGGGTCGAAGGGGTCCGAGGCGGACATCAGCCGTCTTTCACCGACGCGACGGCCGCCGCTATCGCCACCACGTTGTCGGCGGGGATCAGGTTGATCGCCATGCTCCCGCCCGCTCCGGTCAGCACGTCGACCGTCACCCAGGTGTCGGCGTCGAATCGGCTGATGTGGGCGCTGATCTCGTCGAATCTGCTGACCTTGCCACCGAGCGCGACGGCGACCTGCTGGGCGAGAATGTCGCGGGCGATGATCTGTGGGCCGCTGGCTGTGGTCATCTGCTGCTCCCTGCGGTTCGGGCCTGGGATTTCGTTGTGCTGCGCACGGCGCGCCTGGTGCAGCGCGCAGAAGCGGCGCGGCCGGAGGCTGACTCACCATCGGCGAGAACGGCTCGCTGGAAGCGGTGGTGAGCCGGCTTGAGTTCCTCCGGTTAGGCAAGGCCCCGTCGGAGCGTCACGTCAGCTCAGCCGGTCGAGAGCATCAGCGCGGCGCGTTCGCTTTCGCTTTCGACGAAAGCCGCGAACTCGGCCTGGGTCATGGGCATGGGGTCTGCGTCGTGCCGGATGAGCCACTCCGTAAGTTCTGCCGTGGCGAGGACGTTCGATACGTCGCGGGCCAGCTCGCTGACGATCTCGGGCGGGGTCCGGACCGGTGCCCAGATCCCGTACCAGATCGGGAAGTCGAAGCCGATAACGCCTGCCTCCGCGAGCGGCGGTACGTCCGGCAGCAACCGTGAGCGGCGCGCGGTGCTAACGCCCATAGCGACCAGGCCACCATCCTGAAGACGGGGAGCGGCAGTCGGGATTGGCAGCATTGCGTAGGCGGTGAGTCCGGTCACCGTGCCCTCGATCACGTCAGTGATGGCGTCCGCGGCTCCGGGCGGCGTGTGCAACGCGGTGATGCGCAGGTCGCGATTGAGCTTCTCCACTGCGATGTGGGTGCCGGTGCCTTTGCCGGCGGAGGCGAACTGGAGCTCGCCGGGCCTGGCCTGGGCTGCGGCGATGAGTTCGGTGACCGTTGTGATGCCGGACCGAGCTCCGGCTACAAGGACGTAGGGCTGGCTGGTCAGCGCGGCGACCGGAACAAAGTCCCGGAGGGGGCGATACGACAAGTGGCTGCCGAGCGCGGCGCTGTACGCGTGGGCGCTGGTATTGATGAGCAGCGTGTAGCCGTCGGCCGCCGCCTTGGCGACCAGAGCCGGCGCTGCGGTGCTGCCGGCGCCCGGGTGGTTCTCCACACTCACCCGCTGGCCCCACAGTGCCGACAGCCTCTCGGCGACCGCGCGGGCGATGACGTCGACGCCGCCGCCTGCCCCGAACGGGTCGATCACCCGCACCGTCCGGCTCGGAAAGGCCTGGTCCCGGGTCACGAGAACTTGAAATCTTCGCGGCTACGCCGCGCACCGTCATTCACGACCATCATCTTCTATCGGCCACGGCTGTCGAAGACACATCCAAATGGATGAACGCCGACGCGTATCCCAAACGACGTGACCAGGCCCAGAGTCCGATGCACCAGAGGCGGCCCCGCCGGCCCCGCCCACTCGTAGGCGAGCGGGGCCGAACGGACACGGCGCTACCTAGCCGGCCGGTGGCGGTTCCGGGCGGTCTCCCCCGTCTCCGTCGGGCCGCGGTGGTTCAAGGTCGTCCACCTGAGCCGAGCGGGGTAGCAGGCGGCGTCCTCTAGCCGGGTGGGGTCGTCGTCCAACTGGCCGAGAGCGAAGTTGCACCTCCCGCAGAGCACGCCTCGGGAGGCGCCCGTTTTGTGGTCGTGGTCGATGTGGGGTCGCTCGGCCTTGGTGTTGCCCCACGGGCGCGACCCGTTCAGTCGACCGTCCCCGCAGCCAGGGTCGAGTAGGGCTTCGCGGGGCACCGGCTGTGGGTTCAGGTCGGCTTGGCGGACGGATCTAGCTGTTGTCCACAGCTTGTTCTCACCCGGTTGCCATGCGTGACCCTGTTACCTACTGTGACCAACTGACTGCTTTGTCCGGTTCGGTCGGGGGTTTCGGTGACGCTGCGCGCGGATCATGCACGTCCTGATGCCTCCGCGGGCGCGATGGCGGAGGTAGAAAGCCAACTCCGGGAGCTGATCCGGACCCGCGGCATCGATCCGTCGAAGGACGCCGCGAGCGCCCGACTGCTGGTCCAGGAAGCCCTCGACGACTACGGAGAGCGCTCCTTCGCCGGGGATCTGCCGACCATCGAGGATCCGGCGCACGCGGCTCGCACCTTGTACGACTCGGTCGCCGGCGCCGGCCCGTTGCAGCGCTACCTCGACGACGACTCGGTCGAGGAAATTTGGATCAAGTGGCGACTGAGGGGCGGGATCGGAGGGAGCCGATCTGTGCTGACTCGCCACTACAAGCGCCGCTGCCGCCTCAGAGAGGCGTCGACCTTGGGCGCGGGTCTTGCTGGCCGTAGCGGGAGACGTCGGGCGACTCAGGCCGAACCTGGGGCCACGAGTGTCATCGGGAGGGCTGCTCGCGATGCGCGGCCATCACCGTCAGCGGCGGGGCGATAAGGACGAGCAGTCCTCCGAACAGCCACCCGGGTGTCCTTTGGGTGTAGACCGGCCGAGCAGCGAGGTGTCGGGTGGCGGCCGAGGACTAGCCCGACAGCCGGGGCCGAGGCTGGGGCCGAGACGATGCCGGCTCGCACGCCGACTACTCCGGACTGCCGGCCGTGACGTCGTCGGCTACCTGCAGCATCGCCGTATGCCCGTTACGCCGCCCTAGCGCTTTTGGGTTGCGCGACCGCGGTCAGCGCCGGAACGTCTCCGAAGCGCTGGACCGGGTGTCCTACCGGTGCCCGGAGAAGGAGATCACTTGCTGGATGCCGGTCGGCCGGTTCGTGTAGCGCATGGTGGTGGGCAGCAGGCCCGGGGTGAACGTGATCCGCTCGACCTTGGCATCCGAGTGCCAGGCGGCCGGATCGCTTCCCTGTTGGGCCTGCAACTGCGCCCCTGCGGCGTCGATCGCCACCCAGATCGACTTCTGGCACGCGGCCTTGTCGCCGTTGCCGCAGAAGCGGCTGGCGTCGGGCGCGGCCACCGGGTCCCCGAGCAGGGTGTGGAGGTCCTTGTCGAGGTACTGGTACCAACCTGAGTACTGGCCCTTCGGCGGCGAGTCGAACCGGGGCACCAGCGTGTTCAGCTCGTCGAGTTGCGGACCGAGGACCGGCCCCATCGCGGCGTCCGCGATCTTGGGCCAGGCGACGTCCATCACGGCGGCCCCGGGGTCGTCGATGGTGCCGTTCAGGTCACGGTCGAGGCGGCTGCCGCCGTGGGCGGACCAGTCCTCGAGCAACTGCAGCGTCCGCGCGGCTCGCGGGTCGGGGGCGGGCGAGTCCGCGAGCAGCCGGCCTAGCAGTGGGACGGTGTCGATCGCCCGGACATCCTGGGTGCCGGCCGCGTTCATGGCCGACGTCATGGCCGGCAGCGACCACTTGCCGTTCTGCGAGAGCCGGTCGAGGTTCTTGTTCAAGAGATCGACCCGGCCGTCCGGCCCGGACCGCATCCATTCGTCGTCGGCCGCGCCGAAGCCGGCAGCGATGTTGTTGTTCCAATTCACGATCCGGCCGCGTTGCGGATCGGTGCCGTGCGGATGGGCGTCCGCAGGCAGGAACCCCTGCCATTCGTAGCCGCCCGTGCCGTCGGTCAGGAGCCCGGGGTCGACGGACGGCGGTCGCTGCGGAAGCAGACCCGACGTGTACTCCGCGAGGTGCTGGGAGTCGATGTAGAAGGAGTTGAAGGTCTGCGGCGACTGGCCGGCGGCAGCGAAGAACGTCTGCGGGCTCGTGACCGCGCCGGTGGACAGGTCCCGGTAGAGCAGCAGGTCGAGGGCGTCCTTGCCGAAGTCCGAGCGCTTCGAGGAAATCGCCACCTTCTTACCGTGCACGGTGGCGTAACCGGTGACGGGCCCGTGCACGGTGGTCCTGAACGACACCTTCTGGTCGGGGGCTCCGCCGCTTCCTTTGAGTGTTCCGGCGTCGAAGGTGTCCATCGGCCGACACGTGCCTTGGTAGAGGTAGGACGTGTCGCCCCCGCCGCAGAGCGTCTCCGCGTACTGGTCGATGATGTCGCCGCTGGCCGAGGTCAGCGTGGTCGCGAAGTCGGCGCCGCGGCCGATCAGCATGTAGCCCGGGAACGGGGCCGAGGTCGCTCCACGCCACACCAGTCCCGGCGCGTGCATGTCGATCTCGTACGTCAGCCCCGGGTAGTAGTAGCCGATCTGCGGGCCGCCGACCAGCAGCGGATGCCCGGTCGCCGAGTGCTGGGCGTCCACCATCAGCTCGTTCGAGGCCCGGGCCGGCGCCGGTGTCTGGGCCGGCTGGCCGGAGGCGGACACGGCGTGGTAGCTGCCGGGGTCGATGATCACGTTTCCGACGGCCGCCTGCGGCACCGCCTCGTACGGGAACTGACCGTCGATGCTGGTCGGCTGCCCCGGGTCGTCGTGCTGACGCAGGTCGTTGAACACGGACAGGCCGCGCTGGATCCCGAGGCGTCCCTGCAGGCCGGCCAGGAACTGGGTCCGACGCGCCTCGTCTCCGCCGCCCTGGCCCACGAACTGGCCCTTGAGCGCCTCGAGCGCGAAGGTGTCGTTGCGGGTCCACGGCTTGGCACCCGACTTGGTCGCGGCGTGGTAGGCGTTGACGCCCGCGGAGAACGTGTCGATGTCGTGCAGCACGGCGCGGCCCTTCGGCCCAGCCTGCTCGAGCGCGGCGCTCTGCGCCGACAAGGTCTGCTCGGTCTGCTGGCTGGGCTCGAAGTTCTGCAGCTTGGAGATTAGGTCGAGGGCGACCAGACCGGGAGCGCCTATCGCGGCGACCCTCGAGTTGTACCGGGCCTGCTCGAGCAGCAGGCCGCGGTCCTCGGCGGCGATCCACCCCGACGCCCAGATGCCCCCGTCGTAGGACGTGGCCGTCACGTGCGGCACGTGGAAGCGGTCCCGCACCAGCTGGACCCCCGCCATCGGAACCTGCTCCGGCTGGCCCGGACCGTCCTCCCCGACGCCGAAGCCCTCCGACTTGAAGTCGTCCAGCAGGTCCTGCTGGCTCACCTGGTCGAATCGCGGCGTGAGCGCGTCGTACATCTTGGCCTGAGTGTCCGCCCCTGCCGGCGGAGGCACAGACCCGTACTGACCGTGCGGAAGGATGTTCCGGGCGTAGGTGGCGTAGTCGAACTCAGCTCCGTGGCCGCTGCCAGGGCCCGGCCCACTCGGGGGAGCAGAGTGCCGGGACCCGCTGCAGGCCGTCATCGTGACGGCGAGGAGCACACCGCATGTTGCAGCCACGGCACGAGACCTTCGGATCAGCATGACGGGACCCTATGTTCACCCGCCTGCTGCACTGTGGGATGCCTCATGCGGGTGTTCCGTCGACAAGGCAGCCCCTTCCAGCGGGCGGCTGAACCGGTCAGGCAGCGGAGTGGACCTGGATCAACGAGCGGCTAGCGGACGGGTCTAACCGGCACGCGTTCCTGGGCATGAGGCCCAGAGTCCAAGGACCCGGTCCCTTCTCGGGCGGCGCTCTCGGCGGCCAGGTCCGCATCTTCGACACGTTCTCGGTGTGAACGGATTTGGCGCGTGGTCATCGCCCGAGCGCTCGCCAGGATGATCGGGCAGTAGCGACCGGGTGCGGACGCGCTCCCGACGAGCTGCTCCGGCACGATCGCCGGCGGGGCGCCCTCGGCCGGCCACGCTTCCTGGCGTCAGGAGTCTCGATCGTCGCTCACCATCGACTGACGGCTGGCGCCCGTCGGCAAACGTGCGGCTTCCTCGGCGCCGGGCACGCGCGGTCGGCGGCCGACGCCGGCCTCCGATGCGGCGCGGGCGACCGCCTCCGCGACGATCGGTGCGACGCTGCGATCGAAGACGCTGGGGATGATGAAGTCGGGGGCGAGATCCTCCGGCTGCACGACCGAGGCGATCGCGTGGGCAGCGGCGAGCTGCATGTCCTCGGTGATGTCGGAGGCGCGGACGTCGAGCGCGCCGCGGAAAATGCCCGGGAACGCAAGGACGTTGTTGATCTGGTTTGGGTAGTCGGAGCGACCGGTGCCGACGACTGCCACCACCCCCTCGATGTCTTCGGGCGCCACCTCGGGGCTCGGGTTCGCCATGGCGAAGACGATCGCCTCCTTGGCCATGGAGCGGATGCCGGAGGCCGAGACTGCGCCAGGGCCGGAAAGGCCGATGAAGACGTCGGCGCCGGCCAGCGCGTCGTCGGCGCCGCCGTGCAGCTTGCGCGGGTTCGTCAGCCTGGCGTACTCGGCTTTGACGCCGTCGAGGTCGGGGCGCCCGCTGTGCACGATTCCGCGACGGTCACAGCCGATGACCTCGCCGGCGCCGGCGGCGAGCAGCATCTTTGTCGTCGCGATGCCCGCGGCCCCCACGCCCGAGATGACGATGCGCACTTCTTCGAGCCTCTTGCCGACCAGTCGAAGCGCGTTGAGGAGAGCCGCGAGCACGACCACGGCCGTGCCGTGCTGATCGTCGTGGAAGACCGGGATATCGAGCGCCGTGCGCAGCCGTGCCTCGATCTCGAAGCAGCGTGGCGCGGCGATGTCCTCGAGATTGATGCCGCCGAAAACGGGGGCCACCGCCATCACTGTGGCGACGATCTGGTCCGGGTCGGTGGTGGACAGGCAGAGCGGAAAGGCGTCTACGCCGCCGAACTCCTTGAACAACACCGCCTTGCCTTCCATCACGGGCAGCGCGGCCTCCGGGCCGATGTCACCGAGGCCGAGAACGGCCGTCCCGTCGGTGACGACCGCGACCATGTTCTGCTTGATCGTCAGGTTCCAGACCCGACCCGGATCGTCGGCGATCGCTCGGCAGACCCGGGCCACACCTGGCGTGTAGACCATCGACAGGTCGTCACGCGTCGTCAAAGGCACCTTCGGGCGCATCTCGAGCTTGCCCCCGAGGTGCAGCAGGAATGTCCGGTCTGAGACGTGCCCGACATCCACCCCCTCCACTGCGCGCACGGCCTGGACGATCCGCTCCAGGTGTCCCGCGTCGTCGGCGAACACGGTGACGTCGCGGATCTTTCGTCCGCGCTCGACGCGGACGAGGTCGATGGCATCCAGCAAGCCCCCCGCCTCGCCGATCGCACGAGCGACCGAGGCGAACGCTCCTGGCCGGTTATCGAGCCGAACGCGAATCGTTGCACTGAATGAGGCGGATGGGTGCATGACCGACCTTGGATTCGTTGCCATCACCATGGATCGCTGCTTCTCAAAAGGCAGCAGCGGCCGTCGACACTGGAATGGCGCTTCGGGTATCGGTAGAGGCTGAAGTCCCGCTCAGGCCTGGGCGGAGATACTGCTGCCTCCCCGATGGAGGTACCAACAGTCGGTGCTGGTCCAGCCGTGGACGAACGTCGGCGGCCGCGGTGGCGTTTGTCCACAGCTCGTTATCCTTGGCTTGTCACGTTCCGTACAGCTACGTACAGTGACCGACTGACCGGTTTGCGAGGTCTTTCGGGGGTTCGTCGTGACGATACGCGCTTTTGACGCACGTCTTGACGCGTCTGCGGCTGCTCTAGCGGAGGTCGAGGACCAGCTCCGGCATCTCATTCGCAATCGCGGAATTGACCCGTCGCGGGATGCGGGAGCAGCCCGCCGGTTGGTGCAGGAAGCGCTGGACGCCTACGGCGAACGGACGCTCGGCGGCGTCCTACCGACCATCGCCGACCCAGACAGTGCCGCCAACGCTCTCTATGACCGCGTCGCCGGGGCCGGGCCCTTGCAGCGTTACCTCGATGACCCAGATATCGAGGAAATTTGGATCAACGAGCCAGGCCGCGTGTTCGTCGCCCGGCAGGGCCGGAGTGAGCTGACGACGACGCTCCTGACCGACGAGCAGGTGCAGGACCTGGTCGAGCGGATGTTGAAGACCTCCGGTCGCCGGGTCGACCTCTCTCAGCCATTCGTCGACGCCACGCTGGCCGACGGGTCGCGGTTGCACGTCGTCATCCCGGACATCACTCGCCGGCATTGGTCGGTGAACGTTCGGAAGTTCGTTCTGCCTGCGGGGCATCTCGACGAGCTGGTCGAACTCGGCACCATCACCGAGCAGGCGGCCCGCTTCCTCGAAGCAGCCATCGTCGCCGGGCTCAACGTCGTCGTCGCGGGCGGCACGCAGGCCGGGAAGACGACTCTCCTCAACTAGGCACTCGGACATAGGTTGGCACGGGGGCTGCAGAGAGCCGTCCGTCTCTTGGCTCCGAGGTTCAGGCAGCCCAAAGCCATGTCCACACTAGATTGACG
>DATITC010000112.1:0-37464 GCA_035468175.1 Frankiaceae bacterium
TTCACCATCGTCGTCCACAAACCCGGCAAGATCAGCGTCCGACCACGACAACCCGACGACCCCTACTACGAAATCCGCCCCGACCCACCACCCGGCGACCAACCCACCATCACCGACATGCTCACCACCACCGCCCGCCACTGGCAAACGGCGTCATGAGCAGGCGCGCGCACCTATGCGATGCGAAGGGATTACGACTGTCGCCAGCGCGAGCCGCCACCCGCGCTTACCAACTCATGCGCCGCGGGCACGAACTCCTGCTCCGCAGCCGGTGGCTCAACTGCCACCAGCTGCGGCGCCGAGCGGGTCGGCGGCAGGTCCACAGGTGTCTCGACCGTCTCGGACTTCAAGCGGACCGCCTGCCGGCGCTCCTGCACGCGGTAGCGGGTCGCCTCGGCCCACAACGACAGGCTCTGCAGACACATGCGCGGTTCCCTCCGCTCAGCTGGCGTTGGCGGAACGCTGCCCGCCACCGGATGCCTTCGTTGCCTTCTTCGCAGGGCGGGCGGCTTTGGTTGCGTTCTTCGCAGGGCGGGCAGCTTTGGTCGCCTTCTTCGTGGCCTTCCGCGGCTTTTCCGGCTCGACGTCGGCCTGCCCGCTGGCGGCCCTCGAGCGACGTGGGCCCTCGGTCTTGGTGGGTGCCGGGCGGCTCTCCACCAGCATCTGCAGGTTGCGCAGGCTCCGCTTCAACGAGCGGCGCACGATCGGCTCGGCCACCCGGTCGGCGATCAGCCCCATCAGCCCGCCCGGCGCCTGGTAGGCAAGCCGCAGGGTCACCTCGGTCTCCCCCTCGCCCCGCTCCCGCAGCCGCCAACGACCCCGCATCGTCACGCCGGTGACGCTGTTCCAGGCCAGGTCGCCGGGCTCCTCGAACTCGATGACCTCAACGATGCCGCCCACCGGGGCCGCGCCGATCTTCATTCGGACGTCCCACCGCGCGCCGCAGCCGCTTGGGTGGTCCCCCTGGACCCTCCAGCGGTCGACGCCGTCCATGAACTCCGGGTAGCGCGCCGGGTCACAGACCCACGCCCAGACGGTCTCGCGGTCGGCCTTGATGCGACGCTTCTCCGAGAGGCGCATCAGCCGATCACCGGGAGCTTCCGCTCGGAGGCGAGCTGGTCGAGTGCGTCCTGCATAAGTCCGATCACGTCCTCGTAGACCTTGTCGATGTCGGGGTCGTCGCCGTAGCGCTCGTGCAGATCGATGGGCTCGAGGGCCTCGACCACGATCTTGGTCGGCAGCGGGAGGTGTCCGGCGAGGTCGCTGATGTTGAGCCCCCACGGAAGGGCCAGCGAGATCGGCAGTGACTTCAGGCGCAGCGTCTTGTCGAGCCTGAGCAGCTTGGCCAGCCATTCGCCGCGGGAGAGGAACAGCGCGGCCTCCTGCCCGCCGATGCTGACCAGCGGCACGATGGGCACCCGCTCCTCGAGCGCCAGCCGGAGGAAGCCCTTACGGCCGCCGAAGTCGACCTTGTGTCGCTCCCAGGACGGGCGGAAGACCTCGTAGTCCCCACCCGGATAGACCAGCAGCGCGTCGCCGCGTTGCAGGACGGCGTGGGCGTTGTCGCGGCTCGCGGCAATCGTGCCCCACTTGCGCAGCATCGCGCCCGGAAAGGGCATCGTTACGACCAGGTTGTGGGCCAGCTGGTAGAACCGCCGCTCCACCCCGAAGAACGAGGCGAAGGCCAACGTGAACACGAAGGTGTCCGGGGGGACGTTCCCGCCGCTGTGATTGCCGACGATGAGGACCGGCCCGTCCGCCGGAATGCGTTCGAGGCCGCGGACCTCGCCGCGGAACCACAGGCTCGAGATGAGCCAGGTGAAGGGCAGGTTGTCCCGGATGTAGTCCGGGTCTCGGGCGTCCATGTCGGCCTTCGGCACTCTTGCCGCGACCTGCTTGGCGAACCAGCCGCCAGCCTCGTCACCGAGCCGCTTCAAATCCGCCGTGAAACTCATACCTGTAGTCCTGGCCACAATTACCGCTCGTTATGCAGAAGTGTTACGGCGAGTTACATCAGCTTCGAGGGCGTGCCGCCGACCGACGACTGTCAGGCGCCCATCTTGGCCAGCACCGGGTGGGCCCCGGCGACCGGACGAGCCCGTTCCACCCGCCGCAGGAAGTCTCGGACATGCGCGTGGGTCTCGTCCGGCAGCTCGAACTGCGGAACGTGGCCGCAGTCGGGGAAGACGACCGTCTCCGAGTGCGGCAACGCCTCCGACACGTGCCGGGCGAAGCCGTGCGGCACCAGGCGGTCGCGGCCCCCCCAGATGAACAGCGCCGGGGTCTGCAGGGTCGGCAACCGATCCCAGAAACCCTTCTCGCCGAACGCCTCGTCGAGGTAGATGGACCGGAGCGCGCAGAAGAACGCGACCCGGCTTGAACGGCGCTTCCAGACCCGCACGAACTCGTCAACGGCGGCGTCGTACGCGGCGAGACTGATCCGTTCCGGCACCGCGAACATGTGCCGGAGTTCCATCTCGGCCATCTTGCGGGTCATCGGCACCGGCAGTGAGGCCCACTGCGGGTTGAGCTTGCGCACCAGCGGGACGAACTGCCGCAGCTTGCGGAATGCCACGGCCGGGGCGAGCAGCACCAGGCCGCCCACCTTGTCCGGGTACTCCAGGCCGGCCTCGAGAGCGGTGCGTCCGCCGAGGCTGTTGCCGATGAGCACGGGGCGCTCCGCGCCGACCGCGTCGAAGAAGGCCGACAACCACCGTCCCAGGAAGGCGGCGTCGTAACAGTCGTCGACCGCCTCGGTGGCCCCGTGACCGGGCAGGTCGGGGGCGATGACGCGGTGGTCCCGCGCGAGATCCCACAGCGTCGTCAGCATGGAGCCGTTGGTGGCGCCGAGGCCGTGGATGAGGACGACCGGCGGAGCGTCCTTCGGTCCGGCCTCGAGGTAGGCGGTGCGGATGCCGGCAGCGAGAGTGAGCCCGGCGCGCGGGAACTGGTCCGGACGCTCCTCCGCAGCGAACAGGCCGTCCATCTGCAGGGCGAGGGCCATGCTGCCGCGCATGCTCAGCTCACCGTCGAGGAAGGCCTCCACGCCGGACCGGATGCCCTCGATGACCGAGCGCAGGACGGGGAGCGACGCCGAAATCGTGCTGGTCGGTTCGTCGATGGGACCGTGGTGAAGCGTGACGCTGCCGCGGTTCAGCAATAGCGTCCAGGCGCCCTCGGGGCCGGCGTTAAACACGATCGACCCACGGGTACGGGCGAGCACGGGCCCGGTGCCGGCCTGCGCCCGCTCCTCGAGCAGGCCCAGCAGGTCATTGGTGCTCATCGAATCTCCGCTTCCGTGAACGAGTCTCGCCTTGACGGCCGAGCGGTATCACCAACGTTGCCCACCCGCCAGCCCCGGACGTACAACCGGCCGCGCGTGGCGAGTGTGACATCTCCTTCACCTGACCCATCGACTGGTTCGTCCACGGCACAACTGTCACCGGGGCCGGACGCTACCGAGCCACCGTAGCCATCAGGTGGCGGCGGACAAGAGCGGCGAGGTGGCCGGTGACCTCGCCGGACGACTCGATCGGCGTCATGTGCCCGACGATCGGCAATTCGACGAGCTCGGTCAGCGCCGGAAGCGATTCGGCCAGCCGACGGGCGTGCGCCACAGGGGTGAGCTTGTCCCGGGCTCCGACCAGCACCAACGTCGGCACGGTGAGCGCCGCCGCCGCATCGTGCAGATCGAGCCTGGCCAGCTGCTGCCCGCAGGCGCCACGCACGACGCCCTCGCACGCCCGGAACATCTCCTCGCACGCGGCGACCTGCGCCGCCGTCGCGTCGGGGCTCAGGGCGATGTACCGCACGGCGCGGGCCATCGCCGCCCGGCCGGCCCGCTTCGGCACCGGCGTGGCGAGCCCGAGCAGTCGACCCCCGACCGGCCGCTTGACCGCCGAAAATCGGTTCGCCAGCCCGACGATGTCGGAGACGGTGACCAGGTCACCGAGGCCGGTGGAGAGCATCGCGACGGCGGCGGCCCGCTGCTGAACCTGCTCCGGGAACCGTCGGGCCCAGGCTGCGACGCTCATCGCACCCAGCGAATGACCGGCGACAACGGCCTTCTCACCGGGAGCGAGCACGGCGTCCAACACCGCGGAAATGTCCGCGGCAAAGGCGTCCGGGCCATAGTCGCCGGTCGCCGCTGGCGCGCTGCGACCGTGCCCGCGTAGATCGAAAGCCACCACTCGGAACGGCCCGGCGAGCGCCCGGATCTGCGCGTTCCAGAAGCGAATGGCGCAGGTCCAGCCGTGCACCAGCAGCAGCACCGGGCCGTCCGCGGGACCGAAGGACTCGACGTGCAGCGCGGTGCCGTCCCCCGAACGGACGATCCGCCCCCGGACCGGGGGCAGCCCTGCCTGGGTGCCCGGCGACGGCGGCGTCACGAGCGTCTGCGCGGTCATACCGACCTCCGGGTGGCGGAACGACGCAAGATGTATCAGATCCGGCGGTCGACGCGAGGGACTTTGACGCAATACGTGGTAGGCGTTCACGATGCGTCGGGTTCGCGCACCACACCGGCCGCGATCAGCCGGTCGGTCTGGAGGCCGAGCTCGTCGAGCAGCGCGCGGCTGTGCCGGCCCGGGACGGGAGGCCCTTCGCCGAGTTGCGCCGGGGTTCGATCGAAGCGCGGGGCGGGGGCCGGCTCCACCCGTCCGTCCCGCGTCACGTAGGTCCCGCGGGCGGCGAGGTGCGGATGGGTCGGCGCCTCCATCAGCGAGAGCACCGGCGCGACGCAGGCGTCGCTCTGCCCGAACACCTGGGTCCATTCGTCCCGGGTCCGGCGCGCGAAGGCCTCGGCGAAACGGCGTCGGAGCTCCGGCCACGCCCGGAGGTCGAACTGCCCGGGCAGCTCCGGCGCCCCCGCTGTGTGACCGGCAAGGCCGAGCAGCTGGACGAACTCGGCGTAGAACTGCGGCTCGAGCGGCCCGACCGCCATCCACCCACCGTCCGAGGTCTCGTAGACGTCGTAGAACGGGGCACCGGTGTCGAGCAGGTTGGCCCCACGCCGGTCCTGCCACAGACCGGCGCCGAGGAAGGCGAACGGCATCGCCATCAGCGAGGCGGCTCCGTCGACGATGGCGGCGTCGACCACCTGGCCCCGTCCGCTGCGACCCGCCTCCCACAGCGCGGACAGGACGCCCAGCAAAAGGTAGAGGCTGCCGCCGCCGAAGTCGCCGACCAGGTTGAGCGGGACCTGCGGCGGGCCGTCGGCCCGGCCGATCGCGTGCAGCGCACCCGTCAGCGCGATGTAGGCGATGTCGTGGCCGGCACGGTCGGCGAGCGGACCGTCCTGGCCCCAGCCGGTCATCCGGCCGTAGACGAGACGCGGGTTGGTCCGCGCGCAGTCCTCGGGGCCGAGGCCGAGCCGTTCCGCAACGCCGGGCCGATAGCCCTCGAGCAGGATGTCGGCGCGGTCGGCGAGCAGCCGGACGACCTCGACACCTTCGGCCTGCTTCAGGTCGACGACGATCGACCGCTTGCCGCGCTGCAGCAGGTCGAGCTGCGGGTCCGCGGGCCAGGACGACCGGCCCGGTCGTTCGATCCGCACCACGTCGGCTCCGAGGTCAGCGAGCAGCATCGCGGCGAACGGCGCCGGGCCGATGCCGGCGAGCTCGACGACGCGCAACCCCTCCAGGGGTCCGGGCATGGGTGGATGCTCCTGATCTCTCGTGCTGGTCTCTGGTGGGCGGGCGGTCAGTCGGTGGTGAGCACGGCGAGCACGCTGCCGCCGTCGACCTGCTGACCGGCGCTGACCGGCAGCGACTCGACGATCCCGTCGGTGGGGGCGTGCACCGGGTGCTCCATCTTCATGGCCTCGAGCACGAGGACGAGGTCGCCGGACGTGACCCGATCGCCCGCGGCGACCGCGACCCGGGTGACGGTGCCTGGCATGGGCGCCAGCAGCGAACCCGGCGGGATCGAGGCGGACGGGTCGGGGAAGCGCGGGACCGCGACGAGCGCGACCGGCCCGAGCACTGAACTGACGTCGACCTGAAGCTCGTCGCCGGCGTCGCTGACGGTCACCTCGAACCGGTACCGCACGCCCGCGACCTCGAGGGCCACCTGGTCGCCGGTGATCCCGGCGACGGTCGGCTCGTCGAATCCGTCGGCGACGATGCCGTTCCGGGTCCAGCGCCAGCCGACGTCGACGGTCCGGTCGCCGTCCCGCCAGCGGTAGGACGAGCGTTGCGGCTGCGACGGGACGTTGCGCCAGCCGCGCGGCACGGCTGCTGCACGAGCAGGGCCGGCACCGACCGCGGACGCCGCGAGGGCGGCGGCGAGCGCCGAGAGCGCGACGGCGTCGACACCTCCCGCAGTACCTGCGGCCGTACCTGCCGCCGTGTCCGCGTCGAGCGCGAGCGGGCGGGCGAGTTCCGCCAGGTCTGCGCGGTCGAGCAGACCGGTGTCTGTGGTGCCCGCGAGCATCTCCGGCGAGCGCAGCAGCCGGACGAGCAGGTCGCGGTTGGTGCCGACCCCCGAGATCCGGGCCGTGGCCAGCGCCGTGGCGAGCCGGCGCAGCGCCTCATCGCGGCTCGGCGCCCAGGCGATCACCTTGGCCAGCATCGCGTCGTAATGCACCCCGACGACCGAGCCGGACTCGACGCCGGAGTCGAGCCGCAGCAATCCGGTCGCCGCTGCCCGCCGGATGCCGCCGGGTGCGCGGAACCGCTCGTTGACGCCGGGGATCTCGAATCGGGTGAGCCGGCCGGTCTGCGGGCGCCAGCCGGCCCGCGGATCCTCCGCGTAGAGCCGCGCTTCGACGGCGTACCCGCGGGGGTCGGGCGGTTCGGTCGGGAGCCGGGCCCCCTCGGCGACGGCGATCTGCTGGGCGACGAGGTCGACCCCGAACAGGCACTCGGTGACCGGGTGCTCGACCTGCAGGCGCGTGTTCATCTCCAGGAAGAAGAACCCTCGCCGGACCGGGTCGTACAGGAACTCCACGGTGCCCGCGCCCACGTAGCCGATCGTGGCCGCGGCGGCCCGGGCGGCGTCGCTCAACTGGGCCCGGACGTCGGCGTCGATCGCCGGAGAGGGCGTCTCCTCGATGACCTTCTGGTGCCGGCGTTGGAGCGAGCACTCCCGCTCGCCGAGGATCCAGATCGTGCCGTGCTGATCGGCGAGGACCTGCACCTCGATGTGCTTGGCATGCTCGAGGAGCGGCTCGCAGAAGACGGTGCTGTCGCCGAAGGCGGAGCCCGCCTCGGACGCGGCGCCCGCGAGGGCCTCAGCCAGGTCCGCGCGGCGGTGCACCGCGCGCATACCGCGTCCGCCGCCACCCGCGCTGGCCTTCACGAGCAGGGGGAAGTCGCCGTCGCCGACCTCGGAGAGATCGCCGCTGCTGACATCGATGTCCGCGAGCACCGGGACGCCGGCCTTCGCCATCCGTTCCTTGGCGCCGACCTTCGAGCCCATCTCGCGAATCACGTCCGGCGACGGCCCGACCCACGTCAGACCGGCGTCGAGCACGGCTGCGGCGAAGTCCGCGTTCTCGGACAGGAAGCCGTAGCCGGGATGCACCGCGTCGACGCCGGCGGCGCGGGCCGCCTGGAGGATCAGATCGATCCGCAGGTAGGTCTCGGACGGGGCGTTACCGGGCAGCCGGACGGCGACGTCGGCCTCGGCCACGTGCGGCGAGCCCTCGTCGGCGTCGGAGAACACGGCCGCGGTCGAGATGCCGAGGTCGCGGCAGCTGCGGAAGACGCGGCGGGCGATCTCGCCACGGTTGGCGACGAGCAGGCGGCTGATCGTCACGTCACATCCTCCAGACGCCGAAGCCGGCCCCACCGTCGGCGCGCACTCCGCCCCCGGCGCCACCAGCCCCCACACCCTGCACGGGCGCGGTGTGCACGGCGGACAGTGCCAGCGCCAGGACCGTGCGGGTGTCCCGCGGATCGATCACGCCGTCGTCGTAGAGCCGGCCTGACAGGAAGAACGGCAGCGATTCCTGCTCGATCTGGCTCTCGACCATCGCTCGCATCCCGGCGTCGGCGGCGTCGTCGTACGCCTGCCCGCGGGCGGCGGCGGCCTGCCGCGCGACGATCGACAGGACCCCGGCGAGCTGGGCCGGCCCCATCACCGCCGACTTCGCCGACGGCCAGGCGAACAGGAAGCGTGGGCCGTACGCCCGGCCGCACATGCCGTAGTTGCCGGCCCCGTAGGACGCGCCGAGCAGCACGGTCAGGTGCGGCACCCGGCTGTTGGAGACCGCGTTGATCATCATCGCGCCGTGCTTGATGATGCCGCGCTGCTCGTAGTCCCGGCCGACCATGTAGCCGGTCGTGTTCTGCAGGAAGACCAGCGGCGTGTTGGCCCGGTTCGCCAGCTGGATGAACTGCGTCGCCTTCTGCGACTCCTCGCTGAACAGCACGCCGCGGGCGTTGGCGAGCACGCCGACCGGGTAGCCGGAGATGCGTGCCCAGCCGGTGACCAGGCTGGCCCCGTACAGCGGCTTGAACTCGTCGAAGTCCGAGCCGTCGACGACGCGGGCGAGCACCTCGCGGGGGTCGAACGGCGTCTTGAGGTCGGGGGCCACGAGGCCGAGCAGGTCCTCGGGGTCGGCGCGCGGGTCCTCGAAGCGGGACAGCGGCTGCGGGCCGGCCTTGTGCCAGTTGAGGCGGGCGACGGTGCGGCGGCCTAGGCGGATCGCGTCGACCTCGTCGATCGCCAACTGGTCGGCCAAGCCAGAGGTGCGGGCGTGCATCTCGGCGCCGCCGAGCGACTCGTCGTCGGACTCCTCACCGGTGGCCATCTTCACCAGCGGCGGGCCGCCGAGGAAGACCTTCGACTGCTCCTTGATCATGATCACGTGGTCGGACATGCCGGGCAGGTAGGCGCCGCCCGCGGTGGAGTTGCCGAAGACCAGCGTCACGGTCGGGATGCCGGCGGCGGACAGCCGGGTGAGGTCCCGGAAGATCTGCCCGCCGGGAATGAAGATCTCCTTCTGGCTCGGCAGGTCGGCGCCGCCGGACTCGACGAGGCTGACCACCGGGAGCCGGTTCTCGAACGCGATCTCGTTCGCGCGCAGCGACTTGCGCAGCGTCCACGGGTTGCTGGCACCGCCTCGCACGGTCGGGTCGTTCGCGGTGACCAGGCACTCGACGCCCTCGATGACGCCGATGCCGGTGACGACGCTGGCCCCGACCGGATACTCGCTGCCCCAGCCGGCCAGTGGCGAGAGCTCGAGGAAGGGTGCCCCGGGGTCGAGGAGCAGCTCGATCCGCTCACGGGGCAACAACTTGCCGCGCTTGTGGTGCCGCTCGACCTTCGACGGCCCGCCACCGGCGATGGCCTTCTCGTGTTCGACAGCGAGCTCGTCGAGCTTGGTCAGCATCGCGTCGCGGTACTCGGCGAACTGCGCGGAGGTGGTGTCGAGGGTGCTGCGGAGCAGGGTCACGGCTGATTCACCACGGCTGACTCATCACGGGCGACGCAACGCCCTCGAGCAGGGTGGCGCGCACGAGGTCGTCGATTCGGGCCTCATCCGGCAGCGGGGTGAGCGCGAAGGACAGCACCAGCCGCCAGCACACCTCGGCAACGTCGGCCGGGTCGACGTCCCGGAACTCGCCGGTTTCCGCGCCGCGCGCGACGAGCTCGGCGAAGACGGCGTGGCCGGTCGACAGGACCGGGCCATCCGGCTGGTTCAGGTAGGGCATCAGCAGTTCGGGCTCCAGGTCGAGGCTCTTGCGGACGAACGGGTGTCGGGTCAGCCAGCGCGAAGCCGTCCGGAAGGCGGCGGTGAACGCATCGGCGGCGGAGGCGGTGCCGCTCCCGGCGTCGCGCATCCGGCGGGCCAGGTCGTCGGTCTCCCGGCGGACGAGTGCCTCGACGACGTCGCTCTTGTCCGCGAAGCGGCGGTAGAACGTCGGCTTGGTGATGCCGGCGGCGGCGGCGATCTCGGCGACGGTCGTCTTGCGAACGCCGACGTCGGTGAAGCAGCGGGCCGCCCCTTCCAGAATGCGGTCCTCGACGGTCGCTGGCTGCGCGGGGGCGCCGGCGGGAGTCGCGAGTGCGGTCACCAGCCGTAGGCCTTGGCGATGAGGTCGTTCATCACCTCGGTGGCGCCGCCGCCGATGCCGAGGATGCGCGAGTCGCGATAGTGCCGCTCGACCTCGGCGTCGCGGAGGTAGCCGAAGCCGCCGTGCAGTTGCACCGCTTTGTCGACGACGAAGTCGCAGGCGGTGACGGCCGCGTTCTTGGCCTGCGCCGCCTCCGCTGGCACCTGCTCGCCGCGGGCCGAGCGGGCGAGCACGTGGTGGGTGTAGACGCGGGCCAGCTCGGTCTGCCGCGCCATCTCGACCAGGGTGTGGCGGACGGTCTGCTTCGCGATCAGCGGCTTCCCGAAGACGATGCGATGCCGGGCGTAGTCGACGGTCAGGTCGAGGCAGCGCTGGGCGGTGGCATGCGCCTGAGTGGCGAGGCCGAGCCGCTCGCCGGCGAAGTTCCGGGCGATCTGCACGAATGCGCTGCCTTCGGCGCCGATCAGGTTGGTCGCCGGAACGCGGCAGTCGACGAAGGCGAGCTCGGCGGTGTCGCTGCAGTGCCAGCCCATCTTCTCGAGCCGCCGGACGACGGAGAAGCCTGGCGTGTGCGTCGGGATGACCAGCAGCGAGATACCGGCATGGCCCGGTCCGCCGGTCCGCACCGCAGTGGTGATGAAGTCGGCCCGGGCGCCGCTGGTAATGAACGTCTTGGTCCCGTTGACGACGTAGTCGTCGCCGTCCCGCACCGCCCGGGTCCGCAGCGAGGCGACGTCCGAGCCGCCGTCGGGCTCGGTGACGGCGAGCGCGCCGATCATCTCGCCGGCCAGCGTCGGGCGGGCGTAGGTCTCGATCAGGTGCGGGTCGCCGCTCGCGATCAGGTGCGGGAGGGCGATGCCGTGGGTCAGCAGGGCTGCACACAGTCCGCTCGTGCCACCGGCGTGGATCAGTTCCTCGGTGAGCACCGCGACGTCGATGGCGTCCCCGCCGGTACCGCCGGCCTCCTCCGGGAAGCCGATGCCGAGCAGGCCCGCCGCGGCGGCGCGGCGGTGCAGGTCGCGGGGAACCTCCTGGGCGCGCTCCCAATCGGAGAGGTGCGGGACGATCTCGCGGACCGTGAAGGCCCGGGCGAGTGCTCGGAGGGCGCGGCGTTCGTCGGTCTCCCAGACGTCCGTCGGCGCCGGCGGTACGGCGGCCACCGTCGCCGACGCGGTCTGGGCAAGCACGAGGCGGGACGCTAACCTGCCGTCGTCGTTACTGTCTAGCGACTCGCGTAAAGCCGTAATCCGCCACATGATCCCCGGGAGCCGCCCCCATGGACTTCACCATCACCGCGGAGCAACAGTCCTTCCGGGACTCGGTTGCTCGATGGGCAGCCGACGTCGTCGCACCCGGAGCGGCCCAGCGGGACCAGACCGGCACGTGGGACCCGGCGATCTGGAAGTCGCTGGCGGCGCAGGGGCTCGCCGGACTGCTCATCCCGGAGGAGTACGGCGGCGGCGGCGCGTCGATCGTCGACGCCTGCCTGGCCAACGAGGCGATCGGTGAGGGCGGGCGGGACGGCGGACTGACGCTCTCGCTCGGCGCGCACTGGGTGATCGGGTCGCTGCCGATCGCGCTGCACGGGTCGGAGGAGTTGAAGCGCCGCTGGCTGCCGGGGCTGTGCGACGGCACCTACCTGGGCTGCTGGGCGTCGACCGAGCCGGAAGCTGGTTCCGACGCTTCGGCGTTGAAGACGACCGCTGTGCGCGACGGCGACGAATGGGTGCTGAACGGCAGCAAGATCTTCATCACCAACGGACCCGTCGCGGACGTCTGCACCGTGCTGGCGAAGACCGGCGATCGGGGCTCGTCGGCCACCGCCTTCGTCGTCGACACGCGCACGCCCGGCTTCGCGGTCGGTCGTGAGCTCGACAAGCTCGGCTGCCGGTCGTCGCCGACGTCGGAGATCGTGCTGAGCGACTGCCGGGTGCCGGCGTCCTCGGTGCTCGGCGTCGAAGGGGAGGCGCTGTGGCGAATCGCCTTCGAGTGCTTCGACTGGGAGCGCACCGTCATGCTCGCTTCCGGGGTCGGCGGCATGGCCGCGACGCTGGAGGACTCGACCCGGTACGCGAAGGAGCGCCAGCAGTTCGGGCGGCCGATCGCGAACTTCCAGGTCATCGCGCACAAGCTCGCCGAGATGAAGATCAACCTGGAGGTCTGCCGGACCGCGGTCTACCGCGCGGCGTGGCTGAAGCAGAATGGGCTGCCGCACCAGATGGAGGCGTCGATCGCCAAGGTCCTGGTCGGCAAGCTGTCGGTGGAGAACGCTCTCGAGGCGATCCAGATCCACGGCGGCTACGGCTACCTGAAGGACTTCCCGGCCGAGCGCGCGCTGCGGGACTCGAAGCTCGCCTCGATCGGTGGCGGCACCACCGAGATCCAAAAGATGATCATCAGCCGGCAGCTGCTGGGTGACTGAGCCACGCGCAGCTACTCCGGCGGCGTGATCGAGGTCTTGTTGTCGGTGCTGGAGACCTCGCGCCCGCCGCGCTTGAGCAGCCGGCCGGCGCCGGGGAGGCCGGAGAGCAGCGTCCCGACGTCGTTCACCACGGACTGCAACTGATCGACGTTCTCGTGCAGCGTCTGCACCACCGGCATCAGCCCCTCCAGCGCGGACACCGCCGGAATGACCCGATCATCGACCCGGTCCATCAGTCCCGGCAGGTTCTGCAGCATCGCCGCGAGGTCCTTGCCGACCGCCGGGTCCAACTCGGTGAGGCTCGCGAGCAGCGGCTGCAACCGGCTGACGGTCTCCGTGATCTCGGCGAGTTGACGCACGGACGGGTCGGCCGCGCGAATGGTCTCCTCGGCCTGGGCGACGGTGCGCCGACCACCCACCACGAGCTCGTTCGCGCCATCGAGAACTCGCCCGGTGGAGTCGACCACGCCGTCGATCCTCACGACGGTTCCCTCCGCGGCGATCGCGATCCCGTCGATGCGCGCCGACAGGGGTTCGATCCCGTCGACGACCCGGTCCACCCGCGCCTTGGTCGCCTCCACCCCGTCCAGCACGCCATTTACCCGCTCGACGATCATCGCCACCCGCTGGACGAGCTGCGCCACCCCCTCGGCGATCGCCGGCACCGCGGCGACCGCGGCGACCAGGGCGGCAGGGTCCAAAGTGGCGCAGGCCCGCAGCGTGCGGCCGGCCACGCCCACCGTCGCGCCGACGGTGGTCCGGACCAGCGCAACCCGGTGCGAGAGCGACGGGACCAGGGCCGGAGGGTGGGAGGAGGTCCCGTCCCGACCATTCGTCGAGTACTCCATGCAGCGAGCTCCTCACCAAGGGCGACGCATTCTTGCGTCGCAGACATCCTGCCCGGGGTCACCGTCCGACCAAACGGCGGCCCGACGGCGGCCGCGCGGCGGCCACTCAGCCAGTGGCGGGACGTTCTGCCTCACGGCTGACGGTGCGCCCGGCGATCTCGCTGAAGGCCTCGGCCACCTGCCGTTCCATGGCCGTCGCGAAGCTGGCCTCGACGGCGATGGTCGCCTGGGGGCGGAGCCGCTGGACGATGTCCGCGATCGCGGCCAGGCGCTCCTGCGGCGGGAAGGTGGCTTTGGACGCGTCCCCGAGCACCCGCTCGATCACCACGGCGACGAACCGACGAGCCGTGACGTCGAGGTCCTGGGCCAAGCCCTCCGCCAGGTCGAGCACCGTCGTCATCGGCACCCCCAGTCCGACCAGCTCCTCGCCCGCCGACAGCAACCGCGGACTCGGGACAGTGAAGGAGACGCCCGACCGTCGGATCAGTCCCAGCTCGGTCGCCCGGCGAATGGCCCCGGTGTTCGCCTGCTCGCCGAACCGCCGGCGGAGTTCGCGCAGCGTCACCCGTTCCGGGACCTCCGTGCTCCACGGCTGGGTCAGCGCCTCCTCGACGCCGAGGATGTCGGCGAGATTGCGCCCCTGCTCCCACGCCGAGATCAGCTCCGCGATGAGCGCGAGGGTGAACCCGCGATCCAGCAGGCGGCCGATGAGCCGCAGCCGGGCGAGCTGAGCCTCGGCATACCAACCGACCCGGCCTACCCGTCGGGGCGGCGCGAGCAGGCCGCGGTCCTGGTAGACGCGCACGTTGCGCACGGTCGTCCCGGCCATCCGCGCGAGATCGTCGATGCGGTACTCGGACACCCCTGCTCCCACTGACATCGAAGCCCGGAGATCGTCCGGAGATCCGCGCGGTCCGGCCTTTCTGCAACGTCCGGCTGGGTTGTTGCTCGGATCTTCTCATCCACCCCGGTGCTTCCCCGCGGAGTCCGGACAGGCTAACGTGCCATCTGTCGATGACCCAATTGCAGTTGGGTCGATTACGAATGGCTCGATGGTGAACGTCAGTAAAGCCCTCCCGAAGGAGCAAGAATGACCACGACCGTGCCGGAGCGCGACCGCACCGCCGAGCGTCTGCTCGCCTCCGCAGCACGCGTCAGCTTCGATCCGCAGGTCGAGATCGACTGGGAGGCGCCGCCGACCCCCGGCCTCTGGTACGGCCCACCGGAGCGCAGCACGCTCTACGGCACCGACCTGTGGCGGCGGATGCCGGAGGAGCAGCGGATCGAGCTGACGAAGCACGAGGTCGCGAGCATCGCCAGCGTCGGCATCTGGTTCGAGACGATCCTGACCCAGATGCTCGTCCGGTCCCTCTACGACCGCAGCATGACCGACGCCCACGCCCGGTTCGCCTTCACCGAGATCGCCGACGAATGCCGGCACTCGATGATGTTCGGCCGAATGATCGAGACGCTCGGCTGTCCCGACTACGGCCCGGGCCGGCTCGCCCACGTTCTCGCCCGGCCGTTCAAGTCCTTGTCGAACGGGACCCTGACCTTCGCCGCCGCGCTCTACGCCGAGGAGGTCCTCGATGCCCTGCAGCGCGAGGCGATGAGCGACGAGCGCATCCAGCCGCTGGTCCGAGCGGTCAACCGCATCCACATCATCGAGGAAGCCCGGCACATGCGCTACGCGCGGGACGAGACGGCACGACAGGTCGCCGGGCTCGGGCCGCTCGAACGCATGTCGAGCCGCGCCGTCCTCACCGTGGTCGCCGGAATGTCGACGGCAAGGCTCGTCCACCCCTGCGTCTACGCCTCGGTCGGACTGGACCCCCGGGAGGCTCGGGAGGCGGCGAACACGAACCCGCATTGGGCCGCGACGAAGCGGTTCGCCGCCCGGAAGGCCGTCGACTTCTTCACCGACCTCGGCCTCATCACCTCCGCCGACCGTCGGGTCTGGCGCAGAGCGGGCCTCATCGCCTGAGCGGACCCTTGGCGGACGTGGCGGCGGATCAGTCCTCGACGTCGTGCGGCAGGGCCGCCAGCTCGGCCCCGATCGCCTCGTCGACCGCCTCGGCCATCGCACCCCGGAAGACCTCGAGCAACGTCTGGACGGCGGCGGGGTGCAGCCGCTCGACCACGGACTGCACCTCGGGCAGCCGATCGTCGGGCATGCCCTCCTCCACGAAGCGTCGCCAGACCGAGCCCATGAACAGCCCGACGAAGACGTCCGCCACCTCACGCACCTGCGACCGGAGGCCTGCGTAGGTGTCGAGGACGTCGGCGGCCGGCAGGCCGAGTCGGATCACCTGGAGCCCGGCGGCGAACAGCGCCGGCTGCAGCAGCCGCACCTGATCGCCTTCGAGCCGCTCGATGATGCCGAGGAACTCGAGCCGCTCCAGTGCATCGTCGTCCCGGCCGCCGACCCGGGCAAACAGCTGGGACCGGTCGACGAGCACGGGCTCCTCGGCGCGGAAAGGCGTGCGCAGGGACGACAGCACAGCCAACGCGTTCGCCCCGGCGGGCAGGCCGCTGCCGACGATCCGCTCGACCGCGGCCAGGGTGTAGCCCTCGGCCAGCAGCTCCCGCACCAGCGTCAGGCGGCTGACGTGCTCGTCGGCGTAGTAGCCGGTACGACCTACGAGGCGCGGAGGTGGCATCAGACCCCGACTCGCATAGGCGCGGACGTTCCGCACGGTCATACCAACCTCCCGCGCGAGCTCGTCGATCGTCAGCTCCAGCGGCTGGCTGTCGGGCTCGGGCGTGGCCACAGGACCTCCCACGTCCTCGATCTCCTTGGTCTGCTACCGGAACGGTAGCGATCCCCCCACCTGCCGTCTGCCCACGCGAAGGTGACAGCTACCTGATCCCGCTGGATCCGCGCGCAGGTCGGAATGTGCGCAGGGTCGCAGCCCGCCCGCGTGTGCGGCTGTCATCTTCGGGCACGGCTCGGGTGAGCGGCCGAGGACTCCCCAACGCCGACCCCCGGGAGGTAGTCCGCGCGTGGCTCGCAGAAAGGCCCTTGGCGGCCTGATCGTCGTCGCTCTGATCGGAGCCGCTGCGGTGGCCACCGTCAGCGAGTCCGGGAGCAGCGTGAAGACCGCGGACACCGGTGGCGGGATCGTGCGGCCGTCGTCCCCGCCCCCCGCGCCGTACGCCATCTCCACCCTCGGCCCGATCGGCACTGCGGCCCAGGATCCGGGCGGCGGAGGCGGAGGCACCGGGGCACCGGGCACGGTGGGCTTGCCCGGCATCCAGGGCGCGCAGGGATCGGGCAGTGCCCAAGGCCCCGGCGGCAACGACAGCAGGCTTTACCTCTCCGGCACCAACCTGCTCGATCCCGGGCGGAGCGGGACCCTCTCGGGCAGCGTGACCATCCCCAACCCGCTCGGGGTCCTCGGATCCATCCCGTTGCCGGGCGGCGGGGTGCAGTCGACGGGATGCGCGACCGACGCCCAGTCGGCCGACTACTACGCGATTCCGCTGCACGTCGAAACGGTGGGCTTCCGGGGGACACCCCGGGTCCACATCCGCATCAGCGGGAGCGGCTCCGTGACCGTGCGGCTGGCACAGCAGTCTCCCGGCAAGGACTGCCCGACCATCGCGAGCGCCACCGGTCAGATCAACGGCGGTGTCGCCGACTTCAGCCTGAGCGGCGCCAACGCGTTCCAGTTCAGCCGGGACTTCACGCCTGCGCTCGTGATCACGGCACCCGGCTCGCACACCATCACCACCGACAACGTCAACCCGAGCTACGTCTACCTACCTGGTCTCTCCGGCCTCTGATCGCCCGCCTCTGATCGCCGTCTGATCGCCGCCTCCCCGCGCACGAGGCGCCGACCGTCTCCCCGGTTACTGAGCGTGCATGTGTCGCGCACCACTGTGCCGGGCACCACTGCCCGTAACCCAGGTCACGGTCGTGCGTTGGAGCTTGCATGGCGAAGAGGAAGACCGGCCCGCTGCTGGCCGTAGCCGGAGTTGCTGTCGTAGGCGCTCTGGCGTACGGCACGGTGATGTCCGGCGGCAGTTCGGTGAAGGTCGCGGACCCCGGTGGTGGCGCCGTGGCCGCAACGACCCCGCCTCCCGCCCCGTACGCGATCAGCACCCTCGGCCCCATCGGCACGGCGGCGCAGGACCCCGGCGGCGGTGGCGGCGGTACGGGCGCACCCGGCGGGCTCGGCGTGCCCGGCATCCAGGGCGCGCAGGGCTCGGGCTCCCCTCAGGGCAACGTGAACAGCACCAACACGCTCTTCTTCTCTGGCGTCAACTTGCTCGACCCGAACCAGTCCGCCACCACCTCCGGCGACAGCACCTTTCCGAATCCGCTGAGGGCGGTGGCCGGGCCTCTCGGTCCGGTGCTGGGCGGGACCTCCGGATCCACGGTGGGGTGCGCCACGACCGCAGACTCGGTCGGCTACTACGCGATCCCCCTGTCGATTGAGACGGTCGGGTTCAACGGAACCCCGCAGGTGCACATCCGGATCAGCGGCGGTGGCCCGATCACGGTCACCCTCGCCCAGGAGGACCCGAACGGGAACTGCCCGGTCATCGCCTCGGGGTCGGGCACGATCTCGGGCGGCGTCGCCAACCTGACGCTCGGAGGACCCCGCCACTTCCAGTTCTCCAAGGGCTACATCCCGGCACTGGTGATCAGGGCGCCCTCGGGTTCGCACACGGTCTCGACATCCAGTGGCAACCCGAGTTATCTGCGGCTGCCCGGTATGTACGGCAGCTGAGCGGTCTCGCGGCCCTAGAATGGGGTCATGGCGCGGGTGGTCGTGGACGTGATGCTCAAGCCGGAGATCCTCGATCCGCAGGGAGCTGCCGTCCTGGCCGCACTGCCGCGGCTCGGCGTCTCCGGGGTCACCGGCGTGCGGCAGGGCAAGCGCTTCGAACTCGAGATGGACGGCGAGCCTGACCTCGAGCAGGTACAGGCCCTGGCCGACCGCCTGCTCGCCAATCCGGTGATCGAGGACTACACGGTCCGGCTGGAGGGGTAGACCTGACGCGTGCAGGTCACCGTCCGGTTCGAGCTCCCGCGTGACGCGGTGACGATTCCGATCATTCGCAAGCTGTGCGGTCGGTCTCTCGAGGTGGTGGGTGCCGCCGATGATGTCGTCGATGACGTCGAGCTGGCCCTCACGGAAGCGTGCGCGAACGTGCTCAAGCACGTCCAGCAGGGCGAGGTCTACGAGGTGTTCGTCGGCTTCGACGAGCATCGCGCGTTCCTCGACGTCATCGACCAGGGCGTCGGCTTCGATCCCGCCGCGCTCGCGCCATCGGGTGCGGACGACGAGTCGGGTCGTGGCGTGCTGCTCATGCGTGAGCTGATGGACTCGGTTCACTTCGACTCCGCCTCGGGCTCCGGGACGACGGTCCACCTCGAGAAGAAGCTGGCCTGGAAGCCGGACGCCGCCATCTACCAGCTCTCCGCCGTTCCGCCGGGTCCGCCCAGCGCGGATTGAGCGACCGGGTCCGTTCCGCCGGCGGACCGGCCCTGCTCGCTAGGCTGTCGGAACGTGGCGGCACGCATCGGAGTGGTGACCTTCCCGGGTTCGTTGGACGACCGGGACGCGCTGCGCGCGGTCAGGCTGGCGGGTGGCGATCCGGTCCCGCTCTGGCACGGCGACGAGGACCTGCTCGGCGTCGACGCCGTCGTCCTGCCCGGCGGCTTCTCCTACGGTGACTACCTGCGCGCCGGCGCCATCGCGCGCTTCTCGCCGGTCGTGCGCGGCATCGTCGAGGCCGCTGGGCGCGGGCTGCCGGTGCTCGGCATCTGCAACGGCTTCCAGGTGCTGTGCGAGGCCCACCTGCTGCCGGGCGCGCTGACCCGTAACGCCGGCCGGCACTTCATCTGCCGCGACCAGTGGTTGCGCGTCGAGAACACGGACTCGGCCTGGACCTCGTCGTTCGAGCCGGGCGGTGAGGTGCTGATCCCGGTCAAGCACGGCGAGGGTCGCTACGTCGCGTCGGCGGAGACGCTGGCCGAACTCGAGGGCGACGGTCGGGTGGCGTTCCGGTACCTGGCCGGCAACCCCAACGCCTCGCTGAACGACATCGCCGGGGTCACCTCGGCCGATGGGCGGATCGTCGGGTTGATGCCGCATCCGGAGCACGCGATCGAGTCCCTGACCGGGCCGAGCGAGGACGGCCTCGGCCTGTTCGTCTCGGTGCTGCAGACGTTGACCGGCGTACCCGAGGCGGTGTCGGCATGACCGCGTTGACGGCCGCCGAGATCACCGGCGAGCAGCCGTATGCGGAGCTCGGGCTCTCCGAGGACGAGTACCAGCGGATCGTCGCCACGCTCGGGCGCAAGCCGAGCCCGCCCGAACTGGCCATGTACTCGGTCATGTGGAGCGAGCACTGCTCGTACAAGTCGAGCAAGGTGCACCTGCGTCAGTTCGGCGACCTGCCCGGCCGGGAGCGGATGCTCGCCGGCATCGGCGAGAACGCCGGAGTCGTCGATGTCGGCGGAGGGCTCGCCGTCACGTTCAAGGTCGAGTCGCACAACCACCCGTCGTTCGTCGAGCCATACCAGGGTGCGGCCACCGGCGTCGGCGGGATCATCCGGGACATCCTCGCGATGGGCGCCCGTCCGATCGCGGTGATGGACAGCCTCCGCTTCGGCGAGGTGGATGCGCCCGACACGGCACGTGTGCTGCCCGGCGTCGTCGCTGGCGTCGGCGGTTACGGCAACTGCATGGGGCTGCCGAACATCGGCGGTGAGATCGGCTTCGACCCGACCTACGCCGGCAACCCGCTGGTCAACGCGCTCTGCGTGGGCGTGCTGCCCGCCGAGCGGGTCCAGACCGCGAGCGCGAGCGGAGCGGGCAACGCCGTCATCCTGTTCGGGGCGAAGACCGGTCGGGACGGCATCGGCGGCGTCTCGGTGCTGGCCAGCGCCACCTTTGGCGCGCTGACGTCAGAGTCTGGGGCAGCACCGGCTCGTCGTCCTTCCGTCCAGGTCGGCGACCCGTTCACCGAGAAGGTCGTCACCGAGTGCTCGCTGGAGCTGTTCGACCGCGGTCTCGTCGTCGGCATCCAGGACCTCGGCGGCGCCGGCCTGACCTGCGCACTGTCCGAGACCGCCGCGAAGGCCGGCAACGGCATGGACGTCGACCTCGACCGGGTGCCGCTGCGCGAGGCGTCGATGGCGCCGGAGGAGGTGCTGGTCTCCGAGTCGCAGGAGCGGATGCTCGCGATCGTCGAGCCCGCCCAGGTGATGGAGGTCCTCAACGTCTGCGCGCGCTGGGGAGTGCTCGCCACCGTCATCGCCTCGGTCACCGACGGCGCCGGCGACAGCGGCGAGAACGGGGGGCGCCTGGTCGTCCGCTGGCACGGCGAGAAGGTCGTCGACCTTCCCCCCGCCTCGCTGGTCGAGGACGGGCCGGTCTACGAGCGCCCGATGCAACGCCGGGCACCGCTGCCCGACCGCGAACTGCCCCGCCCGACCGACCTGCGGGCCGAACTGCTGTCGCTGATCGCCTCGCCGGACGTCTGCTCCCGTCGCTGGGTGACGGAGCAGTACGACCGGTACGTGCTCGGCAACACGGTGCTCGCCATGCCGGATGACGCTGGAGTGCTCCGGCTGGACGAGGAGACCAACGTCGGCGTCGCGATGGCGTTGGATGGGCCGGCCCGCTTCGCGGCGCTCGACCCGTACACCGGCGCGAAGCTGGCGCTGGCCGAGGCCTGCCGCAACGTCGCCGCGACCGGAGCCGTACCGGTAGCCGTCACCGACTGCCTGAACTTCGGCTCGCCCGAGGACCCCGAGGTGATGTGGTCGTTCGCCGAGGCCTGTCGCGGCCTGGCCGACGGCTGCCGCGAGCTCGGGATCCCGGTCACCGGTGGCAACGTGTCCTTCTACAACGGCACCGGTGACACCGCGATCCTGCCGACACCCGTGGTCGGCGTGCTCGGGCTGTTCGACGACGTCACCCGCCGCACCCCCAGTGCCTTCCAGGCCGAGGGCGAGGTGCTGCTCCTGCTCGGCGAGACCCGGGACGAGTTCGGCGGCTCGGTCTGGGCGTGGAACGCGCACCGGCACCTCGGCGGCGCGCCTCCGGCGGTCGACCTGAAGGCCGAGCAAGAGCTTGCCGAGGTCCTGGTCGCCGGCTCCCGGGACGGGATGCTCTCCTCCGCCCACGACCTCTCCGATGGCGGGCTGGCGGTGGCGCTGGTCGAGTCCTGCCTCCAGGGTCATCGCGGTGCCCGCATCGTGCTGCCCGAGGGTGCGGACCCGTTCGTTGCCTTGTTCAGCGAGTCCGCCGGCCGCGCGCTGGTGTCGGTGCCGCGCTCGGAGGAGCTGCGCTTCAGTGACATGTGCGAGGCCCGCGATCTGCCGTGGACACGCATCGGCGTCGTCGAGGCCGAGGACGGGCCGCTCGAGCTGCAGGACGTCCTGTCGGTGCCGCTCGACGAGCTGCGCCGCGCCTACGAGGACACGCTGCCGAACATCTTCGGCGGGGACGCGGTCACACATAACTGATCGTCCGGCGCGTTCACACCGGCTTCTCACGAAAAAGCCGCAGGTCAGGGCATGTCGCCCGCCCGCGAAATCGGTTAACCCGCTGACCTTGTCCGACTCGGCGCGGCGTGGGACAACGGGTCCGCGCGCCCAGCGGATCGGGATCGCCCGGACCGCGACGCATCGCGAGGAGGTCCTTCGAATGGCTCAGGCACTGGTCGCCCTGCATGCACCGGCACCCCACGAGGCAAGCCGCCCCGAGGATGAGGAGGCCGTCCGTCGTTACGCGGAGAAGCACGGGCTGACCGTGGAGTGGGCGCACGGCGAAGCGAACACGATGAGCGTGTCCGGTGACCGCGAGGCGCTGGCCAAGATGGAGGACGAGCTTCCGGGAGTCCTCGCCGTCATGGGCCTGGACGAGCGGCCCGTCGCCCACCCACTTTCCTTTCGCACACCCCAAGCGACAAGCGCGCTGACTCCGCTTCAGGTGGCGAAGGCGTACGAGTTCCCGAAGGGATCGGCCCGAGGACAGCGGATCGCCCTGATCGAGTTGGGCGGGGCGGTGACCGGCGACGTGCCCGCCTACTTCGCCGGCCTCGGCGTCGGCGCCCCGACGGTGAACAGCATCCCGGTCGGCAACGGCAAGCCGAAGGACGACGGGGCCCAGGGCGCCACCGGTGAGGTCATGCTCGACGTCGAGGTCGCCGGCGCCGTCGCCGGTCCCGACGCGGTCATCGACGTCTACTTCGCGCAGAACACCGACGCGGGCTTCGTCAGCGCGATCAACGCGGCGGTCCACGGCGGCGCCACCGTCATCTCCATCTCCTGGGGTGGCCCCGAAGATGGTTGGCGGGCGAGCGCCCGCCAAGCGATGGACCAGGCCTGTGCCTCGGCGCTCGCGGCGGGCATCGCGGTGCTCGCGGCCTCCGGAGATGCGGGCAGCTCGGACGGAGAGAGCGGCAGGCACGTCGATTACCCGGCTTCGTCTCCCAACACGACGGCCTGTGGTGGAACCCGGCTGCTCGTCGACGCGTCCGGGGCCTTCTCGTCGGAGTCGGTATGGAACGACGCCAAGGACTCGGCCGGTGGCGGTGGCTACTCGGCCGTCTATCCGGTGCCCAGCTACCAGGCCGCTGCCGTGCGCGGGCGGCATGAACTCGTCCCCGACGTTTCCGGCAACGCGGACCCGCAGAGCGGCTACCCCATCCTCATCGGCGGGAAGACGTACGTGTTCGGTGGAACCTCCGCGGTGGCACCGCTCTACGCCGGGCTGTGCGCGCAGCTGAACGCGGCGACCGGAAGTCCCATCCAGCACCTGGGAGCACTCTGTTTCGCGAACCCCATGGTCTGCCGGGATGTGTCCGTCGGATCGAACGGCGCCTACCGGGCGAAGCCGGGGGTCGACCCGGCGAGCGGAGTCGGTTCCATCGACGGCAGCCGCTTGCGTTCGGTCTTGACCAGCACGAAGGTGCCGAAGCAGAAGCTGGGCTTCGAGCCGCCGGTCCGCGTCTGACGGCGGGTCACCCGGCGCACCCCGGGGGGATCTTCACCGCGACGGCCGACAGCGAGGAGGTAGCCGGCTCTGTCGTCCAGTTCCCGGACGGCCAGCAGATCAACGAGGACACGGCCCTCCGTGGCTCGGTGACGGGCGGTGCCAAGACCTCCGGCGGCACGGTGACCGAGCAGCACGCGGACACGTTCCAGGGCCGGCAGGCGCGCGAGGCGACCATCCACGTTCCGTCGGCAAACGCCGACTACCACCTCGAGGCGTTCATCGACGGCACCCGGCTCTACAACATCGTCGCGGATCCGCAGAGCCGGTTCGATTCGGCGAAGGCCTCGTTCACGTTCAGCTGAGCCGTCAGCGGCTCGGCGAGCTTCCGGCCGCGGTCCGACGGCGGGAGTCGAACCAGGCGAGGAACGCCTCCACGGAGTTCTCGGTGACCGTCGACAGCGGCCCCGGGAAGTAGGCGCGGGATCGGATGCCGGCGTAGTTGTTCTCGCACAGCTCCCAGTCCTGCTCCGACGTCGCCCGCCAGACGGCGGCGACCTGCTCCGGCTCGTAGTCGACGCCTTCGACCGCATCCCGGTCAACGAGGAAGCTGACGTCCACCCGGGTCACGCCGGCACTCTCCGGCGTCACGCGGGTGGTCATCGCATAATCCCGGTTCGCATGCGCCCAGAGGTTCGGCAGGCCGATGATGCGGAGGCTGCCGACGTCGGAGTCCGGCAGGGTTCCCATCGTCGGGGCGAGCGGCCGCCCGTCCGGGCTCTCGGTGACGTAGCCGGCCTTCAACGGAAGGCGACTGACCCGGAACCAGGCACCGTCGGGGAAGCTGACCTCCTCCGGCGCGAGGCCGAGGGCGTCCCAGCGGGCGTAGGCCTCGGCAAGCGTCCGCTCGAACGCATCGTTGGCCCGGACCTCGCCGTGGCTGCCGAGGTCGAAGTTCGACTGCAGGAACTCCGGGTGGTTGCCGCGGCAGTGGTAGCACTCGCGGTTGTTCTCGATCACCGTCTTCCAGTTGGCCTGGACGGTGTAGGAGTGCCGGGCGACGACCTTGGCCCGGTCCAGCCCGTGTCGGTGCAGCTGCGGTTGCAGTGCGTCGGCGGCTGGGTCGAACGAAGGCGCGTCGGCGTCGAAGCAGACGAACACGAGGCCGGCGACCTCGCGGACCGCGGCCGGCGCCAGCGCATAGCGCTCCACCGCGAAGCAGTCGCCCATCAACCGGGCCGATCGCAGCTGGCCGTCCAGGCCGTAGACCCACTGGTGGTAGGGGCAGACGAGGGCCCGCGCCGTCCCACGATCCGCGGTGGCGATGCGGGACCCGCGATGCCGGCAGACGTTGTGGTGGGCGCGGAGGACACCCGCTTCGTCCCTGGCGACGATGACCGACTCGGTACCGAGGCTGAAGGTCAGGTACTGCCCCGGCTCGGCGACCTCGCAGGAGTGCCCGGCGAACAGCCAGCCGGGGTAGAAGACCGTCTCGAGGTCCGCGGTGAACTCCCCGGGGTCGACGTAGCTCGCCCGCGGCAGGGGACGTCCGGGGATGCGGGGCGGGGCCGGCGACTCAGCCAGGACTCGGGCCGGGGCAAGCGCGACCTCAGACATTGCGGACCTCAGACATTGCGGACCTCAGACATGAAAGCTCCGGGCGAAGGTGGGGTCGGTGAGCGCCGGGCGGTCGAGGCGGAATGTGTCCAGCGGGTGGCGGCTCCGTCCGTCGAGCGCGAGGTCGCGCAGGATCAGCCCGAGCAGGCTCGCGAACTTGTAGGCATGGCCGGCGCCGACGGCGACCGAGACCTGCGGGTGGCCGGGCACGGTGTCCAGCACGAAGTTCTGGTCGGGCGGGATCGTGTACAGGCAGGACTTCGTGTACAGCTCCGGCCCCAGGAAGCCCGGGACGTGGTCGGCGAGGAACTCGCGCTGCCGTTCCCTGCGGACCGGGTCGGGTGTGAAGTTCCGGGTCGTTGCGGTGACCTCGTGGCCGCCCATGTGCTGGCCGAGCTTGGTCGCGACCTCGCCGTAGACCGGGAAGCCATAGAAGTTGTGCGCCCCGTGCCACATGAACACCGGGAAGCGTTCGGGGGCGAAGTCGTACAGGTTCGGCGTCGCGTAGTAGGTCACCTGTTCCTGGGTGACAGTCAGTGGCAGGTGGACGCCGAGGCCGCGAAGCACGTCGTTGGTCCAGGCGTCAGCAGTGACGACCAGCCGCTCGGCCCGGAACGTTTCGCCGTCGGTGACCACCTCGACGCCGTTCGCGTGCGGCCGGACCTCCCGGACCGGGCAGTTGTCGAGCACCTGCACACCCAGCCCGCGCGCCAGCGCGATGTGGGTCGCGTTCGCCCGGCGGGCGTCGACGATGCCAGAGTCCTTCTGGAAGAGCGCCTGCTCGGAGCCGCACAGCACGAACTGCGGCCACCGCTGCATCAACGCCTCGGCGTCCAGCAGCTCGTAGTCGATGCCGTGCCGCTCGAAGGTGTCGACGTATCCCCGGATGTTCCGGGTCCCGGTGCGGGCGGCGTCGCGTACCCGGCCGTCTTCGATCACCAGGCCGCCCGTCTTCGTCACGATCGGCACGCCGGATGCCTGTTCGACCGCGTGCCAGGCCGCGTACGCCGCCGGGGCCAGGTCGGCGTAGGCGTCCTGGTGCTGGGCCAGCCGGATGATGCGGGAGTGGTCCTGGGAGGCACCGCGGTCATGCCCGAGGGGGAACTGCTCGAGGGCCAGGACGGACGAGCCGGCGTCCCGGCCGAGCCAGTAGGCCGCAGCGGAGCCGACACCGCCGCAGCCCACGACGATGACGCGGTAGTCGGTGTTCATGACGAAACGTTCCGTGATCGAGGCACGCTTCCACTGTCGGCGTCGCTGAGTCAGAATCAGCCATAACCGCGATAGCGTCTCGCACTCCTTGGTGCGGCTTCAACTTATCGATCTGGCGCTGACTCTGAGTTGGAGGGCATTGGACCTCGAGCTGCGACACCTCCGCATGTTCCTGACCGTCTCGTCCGAGCTGCACTTCGGCCGGGCGGCCCAGCGCCTGCACATCACCCAGCCCGCAGTCAGTCAGCAGATCCGGGCGTTGGAGAAGACGCTCGGGGTGACCCTGTTCCAGCGGACCAGCCGAGCCGTTGAGCTGACCCCGGCCGGGATCGTGCTCACCGAAGAGGCCCCGCGGGTGCTCTGGGAGGCGGAGCGCGTTCAGCAGCGGGTGCGGCAGGCCGGGGCGGGTGCGGTCGGGCATCTCGTCGTGGGGTCCGTCGGGACGGCGCTCGCCAGCGTGGCGCCGCGGGTGCTGCGCGAGCTACGCATCCGCTTCCCCGACCTCGACGTGGAGGTGAGCCAGATGGACACCGCGGCACAGCTCGTCGCACTGGCGACTGGGCGCATCGACGTCGGGCTGGTGCGCTCAGCCGCTCCGCGCCTGATGCTGACGACGGAGACGCTCGCCGTCGAGCCACTGGTGGCCGCGCTCGCCGAGGACCACCGCCTCGCGGGGGAATCGTCCATCGACCCCGCGGAGCTGGCCGACGAGCCGTTCGTCCTGTGGCCGCGGGCGCTCGGGGCGGACTTCTTCGACATCGTCACCGGCTACTGCCGTGAGTACGGCTTCAGCCCGCGAGTGGTGGCCGAGGGCAACGACATCGAGACCCAGCTCGGCCTCGTCTCGGCCGGCTGGGGCGTGTCGTTGCAGCCCGCCTTTTACGCCAACCTGCGCCCGGTCGGTGTGGTGTTCCGGCCGCTGCGCGGTGCACCGCCACCGGTGGTGCTGCAGGTCGCCTGGCGCACAGCGAACACCTCGCTCGCGGTTGCGCACTTCGTCGCCGCGGCGCGCGCGGCTGCAGCGGCCGGCTCGCCCTGAGCCGGCCGGGCGGTGTGCTCGCCGATCCCCCGAGCTGCCGCGGTGACGAAGACGACCTTGCCGACCGACGACCGGGAACCGCGGCTCATGCGGTCACGCCCGACGTGACCGCCGTCGGCTCCTGGGGCTTCGCGCGACCCCCGGCGACCTCCTGACGCGTGCGCAGGTGGTAGTTCTCCGGGTCGAACTTCCGCAGCCGGCGACGGAACTGGAAGGTGAAGTCCGGCCAGAGCGTGGTGTTACGCCCGTTGGCGTCGACGTACCAGCTCTTGCAGCCGCCGGCCACCCACACCGTGTTGCTCATCCGCTGCTGGACCTCGGCGTCGAACGCCTTCTCGGCCTCCGCACGTGGCTCGACCGTGGCGAGCCCGCGGTCGTCGAAGGTCTTGATCGCGTCGGCCACGTAGGCGACTTGCGACTCGATCATGTAGACCTGGGACGTGTGTCCGAGGCCGGTGTTCGGTCCCACCACGAAGAAGAAGTTCGGGTAGCCGGTCACCGTCGAGCCGAGGTAGCTGCTCATCGTCTCGGCCCAGGTGTCGGACAGCAGCTTCCCGCTCGTGCCCCGCAGCCATTTGGCGATGGGCATCTCGGTCGGCGAGAAGCCGGTGCCGAACAGGATCGTGTCGACCTGGTGCTCGGTCCCGTCCTTCGTGACGATGCTGTGCTCGCGGATCTCGGCGATCCCCGACGTCTCCACGTGGACATTCGGCTTCGACAGCGCCTTGTACCAGTCGTTGGAGATGAGGATGCGCTTGCAGCCGATCGTGTAGTCCGGCGTGACCTTCTTGCGCAGCTCCGGGTCAGGCACGTGCTTCTCGATGTGTCGTCGGGCCACCAGCTCCGGCAGCTTCAGCAGGCCGAGGTAACGCGTGAACGCCAACGCGTAGGTCTCCCGGCCGCCATAGATGAGACCGCGGGCGACCTTCTGCAACCTCGGGAAGCGCTGGTAGACCTTCTTCTCGGTCTCGGTCAGCGCTCGGTCGTGCCGCGGGATGATCCACGGTGGCGTCCGCTGGAAGACCGTCATCGAGCCGACCTTTGGCTGGATCTCGGGGACGAACTGGATGGCGGACGCGCCGGTGCCGACGACGGCCACCTTCTCTTCGGCGTTGAAGTCGTGGCTGTGGTCCCAGCGAGCCGAGTGGAAGACCGTGCCCGCGAACTTCTCGAGGCCGGGCAACTTCGGGATCGACGGCTCGGACAGGGCACCCACCGCGCTCACGACGATGTCCGCGGTGATCGGTCCGCGGTTGGTGTCGAGACACCACCGGCTGGTGGCCTCGTCCCACGTCGAACCTGTCACCTCGACGTTCAGGCGGATGTGCTGCCACAGGTCCCGCTCGGAGGTGACGTTCTCGAGGTAGCCCTGGATCTCGGGCTGCTCCGAGAACGAGCGGCTCCAGTCCGGCTTCAGGGCGAAGGAGAAGGAGTAGAGCTGCGACGGGACGTCGCACGCCGCACCTGGATACGTGTTGTCCCGCCAGGTGCCACCGACGTTGTCGGCCCGCTCGACGAGCAGGAAGTCGCGGGTCCCGTTCTCGATCATCTTCACGGCCATCCCGAGGCCCGCGAAGCCGGTGCCGATGACCACGACGTGCGCATGCTCGGGCAGCGGGCGCTCGGCGGCCGCGCGGCGGGCCGACTCGGCCTGCTGGTGCGACGGCCGTTCGGTCGGGAGGTCGTGCATCGCGGTCACGGCGGTACTCACCTTCTGCTCGGCTGGAGGATCGATTCCTACCGGGAGTAACTTACGTCGAGTAACTTAACCCGTTCCAGCCTGTCCGTAACATTGACCTGTGCCACAGACGACGCCCGTGGACGATGCTCCCGGCGGCCGGAGCGGTCGCATCCGGCGTCGGATGACGCGGCCGGAGCGCGAGGCGCAGCTCCTCGCGGTCGCCGAGCAGACGTTCGCCGAGCGCGGTTTCAAGACCGTCTCGATGGACGAGATCGCCGAACGAGCGGAGATCAGCAAACCGGTTCTCTACGACCACTTCGGCTCCAAGGACGGCCTGCTGGCCGCGGTCGTCGTGCGGATCCGCACCGAGATGCGGGAAGCGGTGGACGGCGCGTTGGTTGGTGTGGACGAGCCCGACCAGGCGATGTGGGTCGGCCTCGTCGCGTACTTCCGATTCATCGCCGACCACCTGAACGCCTGGTCCGTGCTTATCACCGAGAACGCGCTCACCGGGCCGGTCGCCGCCGAGGTCGAGGTGATCCGGCGGCAGCAGGCAGACCTGATCGCTGCCCTGGCCGGGGTGCAGCTCCCGCCCGAGGACGCGGGCAAGGCGCACATGTTCGCCGAAGCCGTCATCGGTGCCTGCGAGCGTCTGGTGCTGCTACAGCGTGCGACGTCGCCCGAGCTGACCCCCGAGGCCCTCGCCAGCAACCTCCTCGACTTCTTCTGGGTCGGCTTCCAGCGGCTGCGCAAAGGGGAGCGCTGGGCTCCCCCGGCGGCGGCGCCGTCGGTGGAGCCGTCCCCGCCGGCCGCACCAGCACCGGCCTGATCGTTCAGCGCGCGGCGGTGAGGGGCGCGGATGCCGGCCTTCGGCCGAGGTGCTCCGCGACCATCCGGTCAATCAGGTCGTTCACCGCCTGTGGAGCTTCCACGGGAGACATGTGACCCACCCCTGGCAGCTCGATCCGCTCGATCAGCCGCGGGAGGAGCTCGGCCAGGCGCTCGCTGAGCACCGGCGGGGTGAGGCGGTCGGCGCTGCCCCCGAGAACCAGGGTGGGGACGTCGAGGTGCCGGAGAGCGGCGTCGAGGTCGAGCCGGGACAGCGTGCGTGCCGTCGCCGCGCGCCAGCGCCGGTCGCAGTCCAGAACGATCCGCTCGCAGAAGGCGACCTGCGCCGGGCTGGCCGCCTTCGACAGGGCGACGTGGCGGACGATCCGGTGGGTCATCGGGTTACGGAACCCGTAGGGCACGGCCGCGGCCATCACCTGCCGGGAGATCACGGCAACCGCCTTCGACAGCCCGGCCGGGGGCTTCAGGATGAGCGACTCGGTGACCAGGTCGCTGGTGCCGGTACTCACCAACATCGCGGCCGCGACCCGTTCCCGGACCCCGGCGGCGTGCCGACCGGCCCACGAGACGATGCTCATCGCCCCGAGCGAATGCCCGACCAGCAGCGCCTTCTGCCCGCTCGGCACCGTCGCGGCGAGCACGGCGGCCAGGTCGTCCGCGAGCGCCTCGGCAGAGAAGTCACCGTGACCGGGCGCGTCGCTGCGGCCGTGCCCACGCAGGTCGTAGGCCACCAGCCGGTGGCGCTTTGCGAGCGTGGTCAGCTGCGGGGCCCAGAACTCGCGACTGCAGGTCCACCCGTGGATCAGGACGACGGTCGGCGCGTCGTCCGGGCCGAGCACGTCGACGTGCAGACGGGTGCCGTCGGCGCTGGCCACGTCGACCTTGCGACCCTCGGGCGGCGCGGTCAGCCAGGCCCGGGCCGGATCGTTCGCGACCCGGCGCGCATCCCGTAGCGCGGTCGCTGTCAGCAGCGCTGCGGCGCCGAGCCCGGCGCCGAGGCGTAGTCGGGACCCGCTGCCGATCAGCCGGGTACCTATCGTCCGAGCGGCCACGCTGCCGCCCCACTGCTTCGCCATCGGTCCTCCGGACTGGGATCCGTTACTCACCGTGAACGTATGTGCTCGCGCGACTGTCTCATCAAACGTTGACGAGGTGGGGATGCCGGCCTCCGCGCGTCGGCACGATGAGTCGGTGTCCCCCTCGCGTCGCGTCGCTCTGCCGGTCGATCCCGCACCGCTGCTCGCCGACGTCTGGCGCCGCACGGTGGCTGGCATCGGCGGCGAGCCCGACGCCGGTACTCGCGCCGCCGCGGCCGCCGAACTGGCGTCGCAGCTGGCCGAGGCCGCCCGGGTGCTGGCACGGCCGGGCCGGGCGAGCGGGGCCCGCACGCTGGCCGAGTACCTGGCGGCGATCCGGGCGACCGGTCCTGCCCTGCGGCCAGACGACGCGTCGCCGCACGCGCTGCTCCAGCTCGTGGACGAGGCGACCGGGGCCTTGGGGACGGCCAAGACGGGGGTGGTCGAGGGCCCGGCGGGACCGGTCGAGCGACAGGTCTTCCTCGAGGAGCGCCTGATCGCGGCGGTCGCCCTCGGCCGGGACCTGTCCGACCCCCTGGTCCCGGAGCACGCGCTGGTGCGGCTCGTCGTCCGGCTGCTCGCACGGGCGCTGGCCGAGCTGGCCCCGGGGCGGTCGGTCGAGCTGCGCATCCCACCGCACGTCGCGGTGCAGTGCGTCGAGGGTCCGCGACACACCCGGGGCACCCCACCGAACGTCGTCGAGGTGGAGCCGGTCGCCTTCCTCGAGCTGGCCACCGGACGCCGGAGCTGGGAATCCGGCGTGACGTCCGGCCTGCTCCGGGCCAGTGGGGAACGCGCGGACCTCCGTCCGTGGTTGCCCCTGGTGGACAGTCGGATCACGTGAGAGAGCGGGCACGGCGTCGGTGGCGGAGGAAGGCAGTGGCAGGCACGGCGCCCAGGTGATGGGTTCCGAGGTCAGGGGCCGGTACAGTCGAGCCGTGCCGAGCCGGTCGGGCGCGCGCGTCAGCGCCGACGATCCGAGGTCCGTCGACTCCCCGACGCCCGCGGTTGCCGGTGGGTCGAGGTCGGCCGAGTCCCGCACCGACGACGGGTCGATCGACGACCCGGCTCCCCGGGATGCGTGCGGCGTGTTCGGCGTCTTCGCCCGCAGCGAAGAGGTCGCCAAGCTGGCCTACTACGGCCTCTACGCCCTGCAGCACCGCGGCCAGGAAGCCGCCGGCATCGCGGTGGCGGACGGGCGCAGCATCGTCGTCTACAAGGAGCTCGGCCTCGTCGCGCAGGTCTTCGACGAGGTCACGCTCGGCAGCCTGCGCGGCCACGTCGCGGTCGGGCACTGCCGGTACTCCACGACCGGCGCCGGCACCTGGGAGAACGCCCAGCCGACCTATCGCACCCGCGGCAACGGCGGCGTCGCCCTCGGGCACAACGGCAACCTGACCAACACCGCCGAGCTCGCCGGCTCGGTCGTCCGCGACGACCACACGGTCGCCGCGACCACCGACTCCGACCTGATCACCGCAATGCTCGCCGCCTCGCACCTGGCTCTGGACAAAGCGGCACTCGAGGTCCTCCCGCTGCTCACCGGTGCCTTCTCGCTGGTCTGGTGCGACGAGACGACCCTGTACGCCGCACGGGACCGGCACGGCGTGCGCCCCCTGGTCCTCGGCAAGATCGGCACCGCTCCCGCGGGAGAGAGCGACCGTTCGGACGCCTGGGTGGTCGCCAGCGAGACCGCGGCACTGGACATCGTCGGCGCCCAGTTCGTCCGGGAGGTCGCCCCGGGCGAACTGCTCGTCATCGACGACGACGGGGTGCGCTCCAGCCGGTTCGCGGAGCCGGAGCGGCACGGCTGCCTGTTCGAGTACGTCTACCTGGCCCGTCCGGACACCTGGATCGCCGGCCGCTCGGTGCATGCGGCCCGGGTCGAGGTGGGCCGCACCCTCGCCCACGAGGCGCCGGCCGAGGCCGACCTCGTCATCCCGGTCCCCGACTCGGGAACCCCGGCGGCGATCGGCTACGCCGAGGCGAGCGGGATCCCCTACGGCGCCGGCCTGGTGAAGAACGCCTACGTCGGCCGCACCTTCATCCAGCCGTCGCAGACCATCCGACAGCTCGGCATCCGGCTGAAGCTCAACCCGCTCCGCGAGGTCATTCAGGGCAAGCGGCTGGTCGTGGTGGACGACTCGATCGTCCGCGGCAACACCCAGCGGGCGCTGGTCACGATGCTCCGCGATGCCGGCGCCACCGAGGTGCACGTACGCATCTCCAGCCCGCCGGTGCGCTGGCCCTGCTTCTACGGCATCGACTTCGCCACCCGCGGTGAGCTCATCGCCGCCGACGCCGACGGTCCGGAGGGCATCGACGAGATCCGCCGGTCGATCTCGGCCGACTCGCTCGCCTACGTCTCCCTCGAGGGACTGGAGGCCGCGTCGCACCAGCCGCACGACGAGCTGTGCCGGGCCTGCTTCGACGGCGCGTACCCGGTCCGGTTGCCCTCGCCCGAACACCGCAACAAGCACCTGCTCGAGGCCGTCGAGGAAAGCGAGACCCTGATGGCCGGCGTCGACGGCGGGGACCCCTCACCGGACGAGTTCGACCGCGTCCCGCTGTAACGTTCCCGTCCGCAGCTACCCTTCCGCATCTGGAACCCGGTGACCCCGTGAGCAGCACCGACCTGCCCTCCGACCACACCTTCGCCGCCCGATCCGACCCGGACGAACCTGTGAGCGGCGCGTCGTACCGCGAGGCCGGCGTCGACATCGAGGCCGGTGAGCGGGCGGTCGAGCTGATGCGCTCGAAGGTCGCCCGGGCCCGTCGCCCGGAGGTGCTCGGTGACCTGGGCGGCTTCGCCGGGCTGTTCGCACTCGACGTCACCCGCTACAAGCGTCCCCTGCTCGCCTCGTCAACCGACGGCGTCGGCACGAAACTGACCGTCGCGCAGGCGATGGACAAGCACGACACCGTCGGTCTCGACCTCGTCGGCATGGTCGTCGACGACCTGGTCGTGTCGGGGGCCGAGCCGCTGTTCCTGCTCGACTACATCGCCTGCGGCAAGGTCGTTCCAGAGCGGATGGCGGAGATCGTCGGCGGCGTGGCCGAGGGTTGCCGGATCGCCGGCTGCGCCCTGGTCGGCGGGGAGATCGCCGAACACCCCGGCCTCCTCGAATCGCACGAGTACGACCTCGCCGGCGCGGGGGTCGGTGCCGTGGAAGCCGACGCCGTGCTCGGCAGCGACCGGGTACGCGCCGGTGATGTTGTCGTCGCGATGGCCTCCTCCGGATTGCACTCGAACGGCTACTCGCTGGCTCGCCACGTGCTGCTGTCGATGGCTCGGCTGCGGCTCGACGCCGAGGTCGAGGAACTCGGCCGGACCCTCGGCGAGGAGCTGCTCGAGCCGACCCGGATCTACGCGCAGGACTGTCTGGCGCTGATCGCCGAGACCGACATGCACGCGTTCAGCCACGTCACCGGCGGCGGCCTGGCCGCCAACCTCGCGCGGGTCCTGCCGGACGGCCTGGTTGCCACGCTGGATCGCAGCACCTGGAGCATTCCGCCGATCTTCTCGCTCATCGAGCAGCGCGGACGCGTCGCGCCGGAGGAGATGCAGCGGACGTTCAACCTGGGCATCGGCATGGTCGCCGTGCTGTCGGCCGAAGACGCGGACCGCGCGCTCGCCGTCCTGATGGGCCGGCACGTCGACGCCTGGGTGCTCGGCGAGATCATCGCAGGCGGCGACGCCGCCGACCCCGGCGCCGTCCGGCTCGTCGGCGAGCAGCGCTCCTGAGCGGCCCGAAGGTGGGCAGCGGGACCCGGATCGTCGTCACGGGTGGGGGAGGATTCCTCGGCAACGCCTTCGTGGTCGCGTTCCGCCGCCGGTATCCGGACGCACAGGTGGTCGCGCTCGACGTCCGGCCCGGGCCCGGTGTCACCGTCGCCGACGTGCTGGACGAGGCGCGGCTGACCGACTTGTTCACCGGAGCCGACCTGGTCGTCCACACCGCTGCGGTCGTCGAGGAGTCCGGTGCGGTGGACGTGATGTGGCGGATCAACGTGACCGGCACCGCGACCGTCCTCGCCGCAGCCGAAGCCGCCGGGGTGCCGGCGGTGCTGCACCTGTCGAGCATCGTCGTGCACGGGCCCACCTTCCCCGACGGCGTCGACGAGACCGGCCCGGTGCGGATGTCCGGCAACCCCTACACCGACACCAAGGTCGCCTCCGAGCACCAGGCGCTGCTGGCTGCGGCCCGCGGGCTCCCCGTCGCGATCGTGCGGCCGGGCGACGTCTACGGCCCGGGGAGCTCGCCGTGGACGCTGCGCCCGGTGGCGACGATCCGGGCCGGCAGCTTCCGGCTGCTGGACCGGGGGCGGGGCATCCTCAGCCCGGTGTACGTGGACGACGTGATCGAGGGAGCGCTGTCGCTGCTCGAGCCGGGCGTCGGTGCCGGCGAGAGTGTTCCGCGCCTCCGGCCGGAGGCCACCGGGCAGGTCTTCCACGTAACCGGCGGGGTCGGCGTGCCGGCGGCCGAGTTCTTCGGGCACTACGCCCGGATGACCGGGGTGCGGCTGAAGTCGGTCCCGGGATGGATGCTGCGCGTGCTGGCCCCCGTCCTCGAGCGGCTGCCGCTCCCGTTCTCCCCGCGCATCGTCGAGTACCTGTCCCATCCCGGCACCTACTCCATCGACAAGATCACCCGCACAACCGGGTGGACGCCGCGGGTGGACCTGCTGGACGGGATGGAGCGGACGGAGCAGTGGCTCCGGGACCGGGCACTCCTGCCTCGACCCGAGTCGCCACCGGAGTGACCCGCGCGGCCACGCGTGTGCAGGTGAGGCGCAGGTCAGGCTCGATCTAACAGGCAGGCTCGATCTATCAGGCAGGCTCGATCTACCAGGCAGGCTCAGCCTGACGCGGGCCCGTCCTTGGCCGCCCCGTGGTCGAGCGGCCGCTGACCCACCACCGGCGCCGGAACGTCGAATCGAACAGGCAGCGGGGCCCGGACCGCCGGGTCCAGCACCTCGAAGTAGCGCGCCGGCTGGAACGACGTGCCGACGGCGGCCAGCGCCGACGGCATCGTCGCGAGACGCGTGTTGTATATCCGCACCTTCGCGTTGTAGAAGCGGCGCGCGGCGGCGATGCGATCCTCGGTCTCCCGCAGCTCGCCGCAGACCTTGATGAACCGGCTGTCCGCGGTCACACGCTGATACGACTCGGCGGTCTCGATGAGCCGCCGCAGCGCGGCTGACATCTCCACGTCCTTCTCGGCGGCACGCTCCGGTCCGCCGTCGGGCTCGAGCACCCGCTTACGCGCCATCAGCACGCTTTCGACCGCAGCCCTCTCGTGCGCGGCGTGCCCAGCGAGCAGCGCGGCCAGGTTCGCGACCAAGTCGGCGCGACGTCGGAGCTCGACGTCGACCTGCCGCCAGGACTCGGCGACCAGCTGCTGCTGACGGACGAAACGGTTGTACGAAAGGACGGAGTACCCGGCGATGCCGGCGACGAGAAGCAGAACGATCAGCAGCACAGTCACCGCGACCGATCCCTCCAGACGTGATCAGGTACCTCGTCGACGACAGAACTCAGGAACCGCAGACGCTGATCGACATCTCCCAGTTTCATGCGTCCGGGCCAACAACTCAATGCATCCGCCGATTCCATCCGGAAATCGAAAAACGGGCCGTCGACCAGCGCCGCCAGCAGCCCGGGGTGCAGGACGTCGGAAGCGGTGCGCGGATCGTCGGAGCGGACCCGGAACCGGCGGTTGAATTCCTCGCTCTCGAACTCGACGCCTTGTCGCCCGAGGACGGCCGCCATCCGGCCGGACGGCCCGGTCCGACTCACCGCGATCCGGGGCATCCGAGCCGGGAGCGCGACGGCGGCGACGCTCCAGGTGGATACCGCTTCCGCGAGGCCACCCGGTCCGCCCGGGACCGGCTGCCGGAACGTGTACTCGAAGGCGAGGAACGACCGTCCGTCGACGCTGCCGCTGAGCACATGCCGGGCCCGCCGCAGCCGTCCGATCCCGAACGGCCAGGTCTGCCATCGGTGCTGCAGTGCCCGGTCGCGACGCGCGTAAGTCCAGCCGCGGTCGGCGGAGGCGGCGAGGAATCTGCCCCGCCGATGCCGCTCGATCCCGAACGCCGCTCCCGCCAGACCGCCGAGACCGGCGAACGCGATACCGGCGAGCAGGAGCACGCCTGTGATGGTGCCTGAGCGGGAACGGCTCAGTTCACCCGCACCCGAGCGTCCAGCGCGGCGTAGAGGATGTCGACCAGCACGTTCATGACGACGAAGAAGAACGCCGCGACGAGAGTCACCCCGACGACCACCGGCAAGTCGCCGTCGTTCACTGACAGCACCGCCAACCGGCCGACCCCGTCGAGACCGAAGACCTGCTCGGTCACGATCGCCCCGCCGAGCAGCGTCGCGACGTCGAGCCCGGCCAGCGTCACCACCGGCGTCAGCGCGCTGCGCAACCCATGGCGGTACACCACGCGCCGCTCGGGCAGCCCCTTGGCACGGGCGGTCCGGATGTAGTCCTCGCCGAGGACCTCCAGCATCGACGACCGGGTCACTCGGACATAGATCGCCGCCTCGGTCAACGCCAAGGTGAACCACGGCAGGATCAGATGGTGGACCCATTCCAATGGATCCTGGGTCAGCGGGACATAGCCACCGGCCGGGAAGATACTCAGCCCGTTCGTCGTCAGCTGGTAGTAGAAGACGTAGAGCAGCAGCAGGCCGAGCAGGAAGGTCGGGAAGGACAGTCCGACCAGCGCG
>DATITC010000113.1:0-17004 GCA_035468175.1 Frankiaceae bacterium
TCTTGCGCGTGAAGTGGTTGAGGAGCTCGACCTGCCCGAGATTATCCGCTCCTCTACCGGCGCGATGACCTCCGACGCGGTGCGGGGCGTGCGGGCGCGCAGCATGCACGCCGACGATGCTGTCGCGGCGGTGAGCGACCGCTTCCTCTGGCGTCGCAGAGACTCCCGGCGTGGGACACCAGAGCCGGCACCGGACGGAGATCTCCATGGGAACCCCGACGAATAGACCGGCGACGAGCACGGATCCGGGGAGCACGGTCACGGGGTCGGCCGGAACCGCGGCGACCGGAACCGCGCCGGCCGGATCGGACCCCGGCGGAATCGCGCCCCTCCTCATCCCGCCGGATCTCCGCCCCTATCAGGGACGCCCCGCCGGGGTGGTCAGCCGGACCCTCGCCTGCGCTATCGATCTGGGAATCGTCTGCCTGGCACTCGTGGCCATCTACCTCGGCGGGCAGGGCCTACGCTTCCTCGCATCCCCGTCCGGGTTCCACTTCCGCTCGGCGCCGCGCGGGCTTGCGCTGGTCGTCGCCGCCGTCCTCATGGTGGGCTACCTCGCCGGAAGCTGGGCCATTGGTGGCCGCACCTATGGCGACCATGTTCTGGCCCTGCGGGTCGTCTACCGGACCGACGCGCGCATTCACCCGGTTCGGGCCCTCGCGCGTGCGCTTGTGTGCGTCGGCTTTCCGCTGGGCTTGTTCTGGAGCGGCCTCTCACCGACCCGTCGCTCCGTCGCGGACATCCTGCTCCGCACCTCGGTTCGCTATGACTGGGAGAGCGTTCAAGGGTCGGTCCCTCCGCCTCGGAGCCCCGGCCCCGCGGGCTGATAACCCCCCCGTTACCCGGCACTTGCTGGAACCGACGAGGTCAGGACGTGGTCTCCTTGTCCTCCGCGCGTGCCTGGTCGTATTCACTCGTGCCCGGCAAGTTGATCGTGGTCGGCCCGCGCTGCTGCGGTGTGGCGACCGGCGACGGTTCTGTCGCGGCGGCCTCGATTTCGTCGGCCGGCACTCCGGCGGCGAGCCGGACGACAGCCAGCTCGTAAGCAATCAGCAGAGCCGCCAGAACCAGGAGCAGCAGCGGTGACAGGTTCACGAAGAGCAGCAGAACGGCGGCGACGACCGCACCGCCTGCCTGCAGGATTCCGCGGTGGGCCGCCACCCAACGACGGGTGGCGTCGTCGTGTGCGGTGTCCGCAATGCCTCGGCTGAGGCGAACGGTGGTGGTGCCCACCGCCACCGCACCGACCCGGACGCCGTGCCGGGACGTGCGTGCCCAGCGGTACGGGCCGGTAACGATCGCCAGTGCGGCGATGACCAGAGCGCCCACGAGCAGCCACACCGTGATGAGGACCAACCGATCGAGCAGCGTGCTGACGATGGCGTGGGCGGCGTCCCGGTTCTCCGGCTTCGCCGCGTTGGTCAGCTTGTCTTCGAAATAGAAGACGAGCCGGCGGGTGACCACCAGCGTCAGGGCGCTGCCGATGGTCAGCTGCAAGAGCGTCCGCCGGCGCCGAGTGCTCACCAGCAGAGAGCCGACGAACAGCACGGGAAGCAGGATCAGCGCGAGTGTCGTCAGCCGGTCGAAGCGGGTCACCGACTGCTGGGCCGCCTGCAGCTGCGACGCCGGGAACAGCGGGATCTGACCGCAGGTCTGCGGCAATGGGCGGCCAAGGGCAGTCGAAACCTTCTGGCAGGCGACCGCCGGCAGCTCGTTGCCAGAAATCGTCGGCAGCTGGATGTTCTTGCCGACGATCGCGCTGACCTGTGGCTGAACCTCCTGCAACGCCTTGTTGAGCAGCGGCACGAGGTTCAGGACAACGGTGTCCCCCTGCGTGGTGATGGTCGCGCTCTTGTCCTTGAGCACCGCGACAACCTGTGCCTGGGCGAACCGGTTGGCGTTGGTCCAGAAGGTGGCGAACTCCGGACTGGTCATGACCTGCTTCAGCGCGTCACCGAGGAACGTCTTTACCTGCCCCGAGATCGGCCCGGCGAGGAACGTCGCCCGCGGAGGAAGGGCTGCCGCAATGGCCGGCTGGGGATCGATCGCCGCATACACCTGGTCGGTGAGTTGCCGAGCGACCGCGGTGGTGACGACCGGATTGCTGCCGAGCGGGGCGACGGTGGCGACGTAGCGGTCGGCGTTGAATACCGTCCGATGTGCCCATGCCATCGTGGTGGCCATCGGCAGGAGCAGGGCGAAGACCAGGACCAGAAAGGCGGCGGAGATCCGCCGGAACCAGTGTCGCCGGACTCGGCGCTCGGCGCGCCGGTCGAGCTGGGCGGCCAGAGCATCGCGCTCCGCGCGGAGTCGTTCGAGTTCTGCCTGCTGGCCCTGCTGTTCTGGCTGCGCTGGCTGCGCTGGCTGTTCTGGCTGAGCGGCCCGGGCCGACTCGGAGGTCTGCTCCGTTGGTGCCGGACCGGGGACGGATTCCGTCATGGTCGTCTCCATTTCATCGGCCACCAAGGCCGGCTGGGTTCAGTGCGCGGTGACAGGCGAGGGCAGTGCGTGGGGTCGGGTGGCCGGCCGGGGCCGGCCTGAATGCTCGGGCGGATTCGGCGTGATGCGGGCCGTGACGACGTGCGCGACGACGACCGCCACGATGACGAGGGGCATCGCGGTGAGCCCGTCCGCCTCCAGCAAAAGTGTGTCGAGCAGGACCGAGACCAGCGTCAAGCGAAGCATGACGACGCACATCGCGCCGATGCCCATGGCCACCCCCGGCACGACGGGAAGGCCGGGCAGGTGGGAGAACGCGATTCCGCCGGCCGCACCGAGGAACATGGCCGGGAAAACCGCTCCACCGCGGAAGCTGCAGAGGGAGATCGAGTAGGCGGTGCCCTTGCACAGCACCAGCAACAGCAGTGCCCCTACCGAGTAGGCGGCGTTGTCGTGGATGAGCGGGCCGATCGCCTCCTGTCCGGAGAAGAGCACGTCCGACGTTGCCTTGTTCGTACCCTGCTCGTAGCCGATCGCCAGCAAGGCGATAGCCAACCCGGCTATCGGCGTACTGATCAGCACGCGTCGTTCCACGTGCGGTCGCAGCAGTTGGGCGCCGCGCCTGATCGCGGTCCCCACCACTGCAGCGGTGCCGCCGATCACCAGCGCCCACACGAACTGGACGCCGTCCGGATGGACGAACGGCGGTAGATCCGGGATCGAAAGCGAGACGCTGCCGAAGCCGGTCAGGGAGTCCAACCCGACGAAGATCAGGGCGCCGATACCCGCTGCGAGCAGGCCCGGCACGAGGACCACCCCCAGCATCGCGCCGAGGCCCGAGGCCTCCATGAGCAGGAAAGCTCCGAGAAGGGGAGAGCCGAGCAGCGCGCTCACCGCCGCGAAGCTGCCGGCCGCGCCCACGACCGCGACGGCCTGAGCGGGAGCCCCGCGCTTGGCGAAGCGGACCGCAAGTGCGGCCAGCCCTCCGCCGAGTGCGATGAGCGGGCCTTCCGGTCCGACCACCGCGCCGAGCGCGAGCGTGGCGAGCGACGCCAGGGCGATCCCCGGGAGTTCCCGGGGGATTGCCGGTCCTTTGCCGGCTTGCAGGCCTTCCACCGGCACCTCGCCGCCGCGCCCCGGAAGGAAGCGCACGGCCAGGCCGACCAGCAGCCCGGCGAGGACGAGCGGGAGGACCGGCCACCAGGTGGGCGAGCGGGACAGGCCGAGGCCGGCGGGCAGATCGGTGTACACCCATCGCTGCGCGTGTGAGACGAACTGCAGGAAGAAGTAGGCGGCGGCAGAGATCGGCACGCCGAGCAGCGCGGCGACCACGAGTAGCCCGACGTAGCTGCGGGATCGGAGGATCGACAGGGGGTCTGGGGGATCGGCTTCTGCGACGCGTTGGGCCGGGACCGGGTCAGGCATGAGGCCCGTCCGCAATCAGAACGGTGCGCGCTCGAGGGCGCCCACACGTGCCACGATCGCCCACCACCACCACCTCCTGGCCCTGAGTCATCTCTGACCCAGTCATCGCTGGCCCTGAGTCACTGCCGGCCGCGAGTCGCTGCATGGCCACGGGTCGCTTACGAACGGTCACTGTCGCGGCCCCTGTCCGAGGGGGCATCATCCGGCCGGGATGACAGCCTGGCCCTCGCGCTCGTCGGCGGTCGCTCGTCCGGCGCAGGCTGCCGCGGGTGCAGGCCGCCCAGTCGCGGTGTCTGCTGCGGCTGCTCGGGCCCGGGCTGCTCGGCGAGTGTCTGCCGTCGCAGCTGGACCGCTCCGAAGAGCACCTTCGCAATAAAGCCGACGAGAATCAGGTCCGCCACCATCTGTGACGTCACGACCAGTCGAGCCATGTCGGTGACGGGACTGATGTCGCCGAAGCCGACGGTGGCAAGCACGGTGACCGTGAAGTACACCGCGGCCACCCGGCCCAGCGGCTGGGTGAAGCTGGTGGAGTCCGTGCGGGTGAGCTCGATATAGACGGTGGAAAACACCAGGATCAGCAGCGGAACGCTGATCGCCACCGCCTCGACGGCCTGCAGCCCCGGGTAGGTCGAACGCACGATTGCCCGGATCTCCCACGCGACGATCGCGATGAGAATGACCAGCGAGATCACCAACTCGACCACGATGCGCGGGTCGGGTCGCTCCTTGAGCGGGGCGACGCTGTAAAGCCCGAAGAGGACGATTGTGCTGAGCCCGACGCGGAGCGCGGAACCGGCGAGTTGGCGGCGCCGCAACCCGGATCGGACGACCTCGCCGCCGGGCATGGGTTCAGACGCGGGAGCCGGGGCGTGCGGCGCCGCGGTCAGATTCGCGCTGCATCGGCACATCCAGCAGCCGGGCCTTCAGGTCCGCGAACTCCTGCTCAGTGATCGCGCCGGTGCTCCGCAGGTTGGCCAGCTTCGTGATCTCGTCGCTGACCGAGCCCTCGGAGACGTCGATCGTCCGCAGGTCCACGACGTCAACCGGCGTCGGGCGAACGGCCAGGTACGTCAGTGCGCCGAGCAGAGGCAGAACGAGGACCCCGATGAGCCAGCCGAGCCTCGCCCAGCCTGATAGGTCGCGCCGGACGAAGATGTCGACCAAGCAGTACCCCCAGAGCAGCGCTAGTGGGATGACGACGAAAGCGATCCAGAGCGCGTGCCAGAACCAGTTCATGGTGGTCCTCCGGTGATGAGCGCGGGGACCCGAGTGGGTCGGTAAACCGCTTATGAGCAGCATGATCTCAAGGCACGGGTCGGACATCATCCGTTCGGGACGACGTTAGCCGTACGCGACGGGCCGGGCGCCTTCGCCGAGCGCAGCCCGCCTTCACCCGAAGCGGACGATGCGCCCGATGGTCGGTCGCGGCACTGTGGCTGGATGGAGAAGACTGTGATGCCCCGATCGTCCATGCCTGGATCGTCGACAGCGAGTACGACGAGGGCGCCGGCGCCCAGGCCGGGGAACGGCGCGCGAGCTCCTAGAGCCTCGGTGCCACTCCCCACGGTTGTCCACGAGCACCCGACGGCAGAGATGCGCGCGGCCGCCGGCAAGGCCGCGCGGCGGGCGGTCCCTCGGAGCGGGCAGGGCGAGTACACCCCCACGCCGGATCGCGTCGACCCGCTCGATCTACTGGAACGGCAGTCGGCGACCCGCTTGCCGGATCTCGTGCCGATCCGCTACGGCCGCATGATCGAGTCCCCGTTCCGGTTCTTGCGGGGGGCGGCGGCGGTGATGGCCGCCGATCTCGCCACGACGCCGAATTCCGGGTTGCGTGCGCAGCTCTGTGGAGACGCGCACATGCTCAACTTCAGGCTGCTCGCGACTGCCGAGCGCCATCTCGTGTTCGACATCAACGACTTTGACGAGACGTTGCCCGGCCCCTTCGAGTGGGACGTCAAGAGGCTGGCGACCAGCCTCGTCACCGCAGCTCGCGCCAACGGGTTCTCCGAAGATCAGCGGCGCGCGATCGTCACGTCCACGGTCGAGTCGTATCGCACCGAAATGCAGCGCTTCGCCGGGATGCGCAATCTCGACGTCTGGTACACGCAGGGTGACACAGAGCGGCTGCAACGAGAACTGGCACAGCGGGCGGGGAAGACGGTCCGCACGCGGCTCTCGAAGTCGATTGCCGCAGCGCGGACGCGCGACAGCCTCCAGGCCTTCGACAAGCTCACCGCGGTGCAGGATGGGCGACGTCGGATCAACTCGGACCCACCGCTCTTGGTGCCGGTGGCCGACTTCCTGCCGGATACGGAACGCCACGAGCTGGAAGAAAGGATCACCGGGCTACTCGACTCTTACGGGCGCTCGCTCCGCCCGGAGTACCGCCACCTGCTGAGCCAGTACCGGTTCGTGGACATGGCACGCAAGGTGGTGGGGGTCGGGAGCGTCGGCACGCGCTGTTGGATCGTGTTGCTCCTCGGTCGCGACGACGCGGATCCGCTCCTGTTGCAGGTCAAGGAAGCGGGTGATTCGGTGCTGGCCGAGTACGTCGGCGCGAGTACCTACGAGAACCAGGGCGAGCGGGTCGTTGCCGGCCAACGACTCATGCAGGCCGCCGGTGACATCTTCCTCGGCTGGGATCGGGTCGAGGGCATTGACGGGCAGACCCGCGACTTCTACGTCCGTCAGCTCAGGGATTGGAAGGGCGTTGCCGTAGCCGAGGAGATGACCTGGCAGCGGATGCGCTGGTTCGGGGTGGTCTCCGGCGCGACGCTGGCACGGGCCCACGCGAGGTCCGGCGACCGGGTGGCCATCGCTGCGTACCTCGGGGGTGGCGACTCGTTCGACCGCGCTCTGGCGCGGTTCGCGGAGACGTATGCAGACCAGAACGAGCGCGACCACGGTCAGCTCGTCAAGGCCGTCGACGACGGACGCTTGCCGGCGGCCACGTTGCCGTCGTCCTGACTCCTTCGTCCCTTCCGGATGAAGCCCTGCGTCGGCACGGCTGACACCGTGGCGATTCCGAAGGAAGGAGTGCTCGGATGAGCGCGGAGTTGGAAGAGATGGGACCGATCGACTACATCGTGGTCGAGTTCCCGGAGGACCGCTTGACGGGGGAGGGGCTTCCGCTGCTGGTCGACCTGGTGGAGCGCGGCCTGATCCGCGTACTCGACCTGATGTTCGTGCGGAAGCATCGCGACGGCACGAGCGTCGTCCTCACCGGAGCCGACTCTCCTGTGATGGGGTCGCTCGATCTCGCTGTCTTCGACGGTGCCGCTTCGGGTCTTCTCGGCCGCGACGACATCGACGAAGTGACGGCGATTCTGGAGCCGGGAGCATCGGCCGGGATCCTGGTCTATGAGAACACCTGGGCGGCGCCCTTCGCGACCGCCATCCGCCGGGGCGGCGGACAACTCGTCGCGAGCGGCCGGATCCCGGTCCAAGCGGTATTGGCAGCGCTGGACGAAGCCGAGCCCGTGAGCTCCGAGATGCGCGCCTGATCCGCCGATTTCAGGCCGGCTCCGGCCGGTTCCCGCACCACCGATCTCAGTGCCATCACCAGTCGTGAGGAGCGCATCATGCCCGGGCTACTTCGAGGGGTCGTACGTACCGCAGCCATCGCCGGGACGGCCAGCGCCGTCTCCGGCCGGGTCCAGCACCGACAGCAAGGGCGCTGGGCCGCACAGGAACAACAGCAGGAGCAGGCCTACGCGCCGCCACCGCCCCCCGCTGGTCCGCCACCTCAGGCCAGTGGCATGGACGACAAGCTCGCGCAGCTCCGGCAGCTCGGGGAGCTGCAGTCACAGGGCGTCCTCACCAGCGCGGAGTTCGAGGCGCAGAAGAGTCAGATTCTCAACTCCTGACGCGACGGCCGATCGTCCCCCGGCGTCCCCGGTCCGATAGGGCCGGGGACCACGCATGCGCCGTGTCGGGGCATCACCCCAGGAGCGCCCTCGCCGGCCCGGCCACCTCTGCCGACTGCTGCGGCGACTCCCGCGACGCGTGAATGAGGTCGCCGCGCAATCGAAGGCGGGACTCCCGCTCCACGAAGATAGCCACGAACGTGCGGATCCTTGCCTCCCGGTACCCGTCGTGGACGAGCTCCACCACCTCGCAGATACGCCGAGTCTCGACCGACGGGAAGTCGCCCTGTAGGCGAGCGACCACACCCTCCAGCGACTCGCCAGGGACGTTCGACGGCTGGGGCGCGCGGGCCGCCATGTCGTCTCCAGGTGCCGTAACGGGTGTGCGATCGTGCCGATGGCCGTCATCGAAGGCCGCGCTCACCACCGCCGTGCCCGTCTCAGCGCCCAGCAGAGGGTCGGACTGCTCACGGGGCCAGATTCTCGCCCCTGCGTCTGCCGGTCGTCACCCGATTCGGATGAGGCGGCCAGGTCGTCCGAGGAACACGCTGCAGGTTGCGACTATGGAGGCAACCATGACATCAGCGACAGCCGGTCCTGGCCGGGCGGTCGGAATGACCGAGCACGCCTGGCTCCTGCCCGTCGTCCTCGGGGCGGGAACGGTGGTCCTCGGCCTCGTGGTGATGGCGAATCCTTTCGCCACCGCTCGGACCCTGGCGATCCTGGTAGCGATCGGGCTTCTTGTGCACGGGCTCCTCGACGGGCTGCGGGCGCGCCGGGCTCCACGACCGGCGGCGGCGTTCGCCGCGGCAGGCCTGCTGGTCCTCGGCGGCATCGTCGCCCTGGTCTGGCCAGGGATCACGCTCTGGATCCTGGCCGTCGTCGTCGGGATGAGCATCGTCCTGTCCGGGGCCGTCAAGGCCACGGCAGCCGTGGCCGACCGGCACGAGTTCTCCGGCTGGCCGCTCCTGCTGATCAGCGGCATTCTGAGCCTGGTGATCGGCGTGGTCGCCGTCGCGTGGCCGAAGGCCACCATCGTCGTCCTCGCCGTGCTCTTCGGACTGCAGCTCGCTGTGGTCGGTCTCGTGGAGATCGCCGCGGGTCTGGAACTACGGCGCGCTCTCAAAGCCGCCGCCTGATCCGCTCTGGTCGAGGACGCGCGCCCTCGATCGACAGCTCCGTTTCCCACAGAGCCGTTATCCACAGCACGAAGGCCTCCGCTCGGGGCGAACCCGAGCGGAGGCCCTCGTCGTGTTCAAGCTTCGTCGAGGTCAGCGTTCGCCGTGTCAGGCCAGGGAGCTGCGGGACACGGATGCCGACTCGGTGCGCGCGGGCGGTCGCTGGTCGGGCAGGTCCCCGGCCGGCGACGAGGCAGCTGCGCGGTCGAGGTGCGCGTCGAGCGTGATGGCCGCGTCGATGAGCGCGAGGTGCGTGAACGCCTGCGGGAAGTTGCCGATCTGCTCGCCGGTGAGTGCGATCTCTTCGGAGTACAGGCCGACGTGGTTCGCGTACGTGAGCATCTTCTCGAATATCAGGCGGGCTTCATCGATCTTTCCTGCATGGGCGAGAGCGTCGACGTAGCTGAAGGTGCAGAGCGAGAATGTCCCCTCCGAGCCGCGGAGGCCATCAGGGGAGGCCGCCGGGTCGTAGCGGTAGACGAGGCTGTCGGTGACGAGCTCGGAGTCCATCGCTTTGAGGGTCGAGATCCACATTGGGTCCTGCGGCGCGATGAAGCCGACCCGGGCCATCCGCAGCAGCGACGAGTCGAGCACCGGTTCGCCGTACTGCTGCACGAAGGCCTGACGCTCCGGGTTCCAGCCGCGTTCCATGATCTGCGTGTAGACGGCGTCCCGCTCGGTGGTCCAGCGACCAACCGGAGCGGGTCGTCCGTACTCCGCCGCCATGCGGATCCCGCGGTCGAAGGCGACCCAGCACATCAGCCGGCCGTAGGTGAATTCCTTGCGCCCGCCCCGCGTCTCCCAGATCCCCTCTTCGGGCTGGTCCCAGTTGTCGGCGAGCCAGTCGAGCAAGCCGCAGATGGCCACCCACCCGCGATGACCGATGTGGAGTCCGTGCTTGCTCGCGAAGTAGAGGCTGTCGAGCGCCTCGCCATAGATGTCGAGCTGCAGTTGATCGGCGGCGCCGTTGCCCACGCGGACCGGATAGGACCCGCGATAGCCGGCCCAGTGCTCCAAGGTCTCCTCGTTGAGGTCGGGAGAACCGTCGATCCGATACATGATGTTGAGGGGGCCGCCGGCCCCGACGTCGTTCTCGCTCAGCCGGGCGCGGAGCCACTGTGCGAACGCCGTCGCCTCGTCGCGGAAGCCCAAACCGAGCAGGGCGTAGATCGAGAACGACGCGTCGCGGATCCACGTGTAGCGGTAGTCCCAGTTGCGCTCGCCGCCGATCTGCTCGGGCAAACCGGCCGTAGGAGCTGCGACGAGACCGCCACTCGGCGCGTACGTCATGAGCTTGAGTGTGATCGCCGACCGCTCCAGGGTTTCCCGCCAGCGGCCGGTGTAGGTGGACTGCGAGAGCCAGGACCGCCAGAACCGGGAGGTGCTGTCCAGAAGCTCATTGATCTCGGCCGGACGGATCTGGCGCGGAGCACCGTCGGAGTCGGTCTCGAGCACGAGACCGCGGGTCTGACCGGCTCGCAGCGTCACGCTGGCAGAGACGTCCTGGTCATCGCCCTGGCGGACCTGGGCGAGCCTGGCGTCGTCGGGGTCTCGGACGACATGAACGGTCACCGACGCTCCGGCCGCGGTGAAGACGGCGCCGTTCTCCGTGACCTCTGTCTGGTGCGGCAGCCGGCCGTAGTCGAACCGGGGCGCCACCTCGATCTCGAACGAGATCTCCCCTCGCACGCAGCGCAACAGGCGGACGAGGCGGTGCCGCTGGACCGGGATCGTCCCGGTGACGGGCATGAAGTCGAGAAGTTCGCCGACGCCGCCCTCGGTGAGGAAGCGGGTGATCAGGACCGCGGTGTCCGGCAGGTACAGCTGCTTCGTGACGTAGGAGCCGTCAGCCGGCCGGATCCGGAAGTGGCCTCCCTTCTCGGGGTCGAGCAACGCGCCGAAGATGCTGGGCGAGTCGAACCGGGGGCTGCAGAACCAGTCGATGGTTCCTCCGGTCGACACCAGGGCCGAGGTCTGCAGGTCTCCAATGAGTCCGTGGTCGGCGATGAGCGGCAAGTCGTCCATGGAGGCTCCTCGAACGGTGCGGACGGCGCCTCCCAGGCGGAGCTGGAACGCCGACGAGTAGTGAGAACGTTCGCGCCCCGGCGTACTCACGGCATCGTCCGAAAGGGGTGAGGCCGACTCAGCCCCTGCCTCTCGGACGCGCGCGTGGGGCAGCGGCCGCGGACGCCGCCCCGTGCGGAAGGAGTGCCGCGGCGCCGAGGCCGACGAGCGCGATGATCCCGAGCACGATCAGGGCGACCGCGTACGCGCCGCGCGTCAGACCGGCGACGAGGATGGTGCCGGCCACGGCGGTTCCGAGCGATGAGCCGAGGTTGGAGACGGAGCGCGACAGGCCGGAGATCTCACCCTGTTGCGCTTCTGCGAAGCTCGACTGCACGAGGTTGACCGAAGGGGTCAGCATCGTCCCGATCCCGAGCCCGAACAGCAGGAGTCCGGGTGCGGACGCCCACGCGCTCTGGTGCTTGCTGGCCACAGCGAGCAGAACCGCGATTCCGAGGATCGCGAGGACGAACCCGGCCAGGATCAGCGTGCGCTGCGAACGGCGCTCGGCCAACCTCGCCGCCGCGAGCGACGACACCAGCACACCGACGGTGGCCGCGGTGAAGATGACCCCGGTCTGGATCGCGTTGTAGCCGCGGACGACCTGCAGGTAAGCGGACACGGTGAACGACGTTCCCATGAGCAGCAGCCATTGACTGTTCTGCGTCACGAGACCGAGGTTGGACGTGCGGTTGCGGAACAGGCTGAGCGAGAGCAGCGGCTCCTCGCCGGCGCGCTCTTCCGCACGTACCAGCAGGAAGAACGTCAGCAGAACGGCGGCGCCGGCCGTGACCAGCCCGGCCGTCAGCCACAGGCTGTTCGAGGCGGCGAGGATGCCCATCACGAGCAGGACCAGCCCGACCGCGGACAGGAACGCCCCCCGGAGGTCGAACCGCCGTGTCGGGTCCGGTGGCAGCGGGTCCTTGATCTTTCGACTCAACCAGACGATGACGGCCACGACCAAGGCCTGGAAGGCGAACGCGGCGCGCCAGCTGATCGCGGAGGCGATGAGCCCACCGATCAACGGCCCGGCCGCGGCACCAAGGCCACCCAACGCGCTGATCTTCCCGAAGGCGTTGGCCCGAGCCTTGAGGTCGCGGAAGAAGAGGGTCGCCAGGATGTACACGGGAGGGATCAGGAGAGCGGTGCCGACACCTTGCAGGATCGAGTAGCCGATGACGAGCATGCCGATCCCCTGGGAGACCGAGCTCAACAGGGCACCCGTGCCGTAGACGATGAGCCCGACCGTCAACATTCGCTGCCGGCCGAAGCGGTCGGTCAATTTCCCGCCGGGGATCATCAGCGCGGCCATGACCAGCAAGAAGGTCGTGATCGCGGTCTGGACTCCGTGCACGGTCGTGTGCAGCGACTCGCTGATGTCAGTGATCATCACGTTCATGTTGGAGCCCGCGAAGCTGCAGATGAACTGGGCGAGGGCGAGCGGGACGAGCACCTTTGACGCGAGCGCAGCTCGATCCGATTCGGTCTGGGAAGTCACGAGACCTACGGTCGCCCGAGCGCGAGATCCTGTGGTCACCCCGATCGCATGAAGCGGTCGCGGGCGCGTCTCGTGCAGGCCGATGCGATCCGAGCCGGGCGGGTATGTCGGTTGCGGAGGGCACTCCGCGCGGCATATGTTGCGCGAACGGGCCCGGGAGTGACTTCTCCGAAGAGCTGGCCGACGAGGTTGGGCCAGCCGCGCTGGATTTCAGAGACGCCCTCCACTGTCCTCCCGGGCTCTCAACTTCGAACGGGGGACGGCGCGGCGAGCCGACGCCAGGCAAGGACGGCCGGCCCGTTCTCGTCGTCCCCGCACAGCCGGAGGCGACCTGACTCCACGTCGCGGACTAGTCACGCACCTTCATGGCTGGTGGGGCCGATCCACAGGGTGGTGACCCGTCCCGGGTGCTCGGACAACCGCCGCCCGGAGATCCGTTCCGGATGGAGTCGGACGACATGACGGCGACCCTCGGACCACGGCCGGAGGGATTGACAGAGCCGCTCCACCTCCGCCTGATCAGTCACCGCGCTGCCCCGTCCCTGGATGAGGACGGACCAGCCGACGCGGACCGCCGGCTCGGCGTCGTCGACCTGGAAGGCCAACAGGTGGTCGGCCAGGACCGCAGCGAACTTCTCACCCTCCGCGGAACGGAAGACGACGTCGCCGTCGTCGACGATGAAGTTGACCGGCACCACCACCGGGTGTCCCGATGCCTGCGTCCAGGCCAATCGACCGATGTCGGCGCCGCGCACCAGGTCCCAGCACTCGCTTTCGGTGAGCATCTCCAATTCCGCCGAGCCGGTGCTTTCTCTCGAGCCGGGGTTGTCCGTCGATGACACGAGTTGCCGCCCTTCTTGATCGATGGGAATCCGGGCGTCAGACCGCGCGGCGGTACCGCCACGCTGCCAGCGGTGCGCAGACGGCGACGATGGCGACGATCCAGACGCAGGCCCAGAGCAGGTCGTTCCCCGCGGGGATGCCCAGCATGAGCTGCCGCGCCGCTGAGGCGGTCAAGGACACCGGTTGGTTCTCCGCCCACGGTTGCAGCCAGCTCGGCATGGTCGCGACCGGGACAAACACCGAGGAGGCGAAGACGAGCGGGGCGAGGATGGGGAACGAGGCGGCCTGGGCGGTCTCGGGGTCCTTCACCGCCATCCCGACCAGCGCGAAGATCCACGACATGGCGTAGCCGAAGGCCAGCACCAGCAGCATGCCGGCGAGAAACCTCACGAGCCCGTTGCTGTAGCGGAAGCCGACGAGGAAGCCCACGAGGCCCATCAGGATGACCACGAAGACGTTGCGGGTGAGGTCCGACAGCGATCGGCCGACCAGCACCGCGGACGGGGTCATCGGCAGCGATCGGAACCGTTCGAGAATCCCGTTGTTCAGGTCGGTCGCCATCCCGACGGCGGTGATGATCGAGCCGAAGACCGCTGTCTGCACGAACACCCCCGGGATGAGGTAGTCGACGTAGGTCAACCCGCCGGGGAGCCCGCTGATCGCGCCACCGAACACGTAGGTGAACAGCAGCACGAAGATCACCGGTTGGATCAGCGTGAACACCACCAGCTGAGGTGTTCGGCGGATACCCAACAGGTTGCGCCCGGTGACGGCGACGGTGTCCCTGGCCGGTGCGAGCCAACTGGGCGGGCGCCGGTCATCCCGCATGGCCGACGACTGAGCCGATTGAGTCGCCGGCGCCTGGGCGCTCACCGGGTGCCTCCCGCGTGTGCGGCGGGCTGATCCGCCGAGGCCGGCCGGGAATCGGGGGCACCCGCACGCCGGGTACCGGTGAGAGCCAGGAACACGTCGTCGAGGCTCGGGTCGCGGACCACGAGCCGGGCGGGTGGTAAACCGGACGCCTCGAGCCGGGGCAGGACGTCGGTCAGGACTTTCGCGCTGTCCTGCGTGGTCAGTCGCACGGTCACCCGGTCCCGCTCGAGGTGGTCGGCGGTGCTGTGTTCGAGCAGGGCGGCAGCGCGACCCGCAGGCTCCTCCTCCGCGTAGGAAAGCTCCAGGATCGTGCTGCCGAACTGAGCCTTCAGCCGCGCGGGGGTGTCGTCGGCGATGACTCGTCCCTGGTCCATGACAGCGATCCTTCCGGCGAGCTGGTCGGCTTCCTCCAGGTACTGAGTGGTGAGCAACACCGTGGTGCCGCCGCGGACGAGTTCGCGGATGCTCTCCCACAGCTCGTTGCGGCTCTGGAGATCCAGGCCGGTGGTGGGCTCGTCGAGGAACAGGACGCGGGGCCGGTGCACCAAGGCCGCGGCGACGTCGAGCCGCCGCCGCATTCCGCCGGAGTACCCCTTGACGGGTCGGTTGGCTGCCTGGGCGAGGCCGAAGCGTTCGAGCAGGTCGTCAGCGCGGTGGGCGATGAGCTCGGGCCGCAGCTGCGCGAGGCGGCCGACCAGCCGCAGGTTCTCCCGCCCGGTCAGGTGCGGGTCGACGGCGGCGAACTGACCGGCCAGGCCGATGTCGAAGCGCACCCGGCGGGGGTGGGCGACCACGTCGGTGCCCAGGATCGCCGCCCGGCCGCCGCTGGGGGCGAGCACGGTGGCCAGGATCCGCACCAGCGTCGTCTTCCCGGATCCGTTCGGCCCCAGGAGACCGAAGACGGTTCCCTCGGCGGCATCGAAGGTGACGCCGGTCAGGGCCACAATGCTGCCGAACCTCTTGGTGAGCCCTTCGACGGTGATCGCGTCGGTCACGGTGACCTGCCTTCTGTCGGCAACGTGGTGGATCGCTCAACGGGTCTGTCGGCCGGCTCGTCCGTGGCCGTCGGCGCGAGGAGCGGGGGGTTCGGCGGAACGGCGCCGGTGCTGAAGCGGCGAGCACGGCGGCGTTGGTGACGGCTTCGGCTGTAGGGCCGCGGGGTGCGCGTGGTGACGCGTGCCGTGCGGTAAAAGACCAGCTTGGCGAGCTCGATGAGCACCAGGTAAGCGACGACCATGGCTACCAGTGCGGCGAAGAAGCCGCCGGGCAGCGGGCTGAAGCCGAGGGTGTGCGCCAGCGGGCTGGCTGGCAGCAGCGCGCCGACCGTGACGACGGTGAGCGCCGCCAGCGTCAGCGGCAGACTCGGATGACTGCGGAAGAACGGGACGCGGCGTGTCCGGATCGCGAAGACCACGAGGGTCTGGGTGGCGAGGGATTCGACGAACCAGCCGGACCGGAACTCCGCGGCTCCCGCGTGGAACACGCGCAGCATGACGGCGAAGGTCATGAAGTCGAACACCGAGCTGAGTGGTCCGAAGCGGATCATGAACTTGCGGATGAAGCTGATGTCCCAGTGGGAGGGGCGGTGAAGCTGCTCCTCATCGACGTTGTCGGTGGGGATCGCCAGTTGGCTGCTGTCGTAGAGCAGGTTGTTGAGCAGGATCTGTGACGGCAACATGGGCAGGAAGGACAGGAACAACGACGCTCCGGCGGCCGAGAACATGTTGCCGAAGTTGCTCGACGTGCCCATCAGGACGTACTTGATCGTGTTGGCGAAGATGCGTCGTCCCTCGACGACGCCGTCGGCGAGCACGTCGAGGTCCTTCTCCAGCAGGATGACGTCGGCGGCGTCCTTCGCGACGTCCGTGCCGGAGTCGACCGAGATGCCGACGTCCGCGGCGTGCAGGGCGAGCGCATCGTTGACGCCGTCGCCGAGAAACGCGACGCCCCCGCCGCTGCGCCGCTGGATGCGCACGATGCGGGCCTTGTCCTCGGGGCTGACGCGGGCGAAGACGGTGGTGCCGCCGATCGCAGCGCCGAGCGCGGCGTCATCGAGCTGCGCGATGGCTGCACCGGTGAGAGCGGCGCCGTCGGGCAGCCCGAGCTCGTCGCAGACCTTGCCGGCGACCGCCGGGTTGTCTCCGGTGACGACCTTGACGGCGATCCCCAGCCTCGCCAGACGGCGCAGGGACTCTGCCGCGTGTTGCTTCGGGGGATCCAGGAACACCAAGAGTCCGAGCAGCTGCAGGTCTTCCTCATCGCCCGCTGTCGGCGCGTGCCGGTTCGTCGCCGGACGGGTGGCGACCGCGACCACCCGGTTACCCGCGAGGAATTCGTTCTGGAGCGCGTCGCGCGTTACCTCCGGCACGTCGACGCAATGCTCGAGCACCGTCTCGGGGGCGCCCTTCGTCACCAGGGTGAGCTCTCCCGCGCGGTCGGCCACGAGGACCGAGACCATCAGCCGTTCGTGGTCGAAGGGCAACACGCCGATCCGCGTGTACTCGGTCAGTGCCTCCTTCGCGGTCGCGGCGGCGGGGGAGTCCCACAGGGCTTGATCGAGCGGATTGCCGCCGACGGCCCGACCGTCCGATGCCGTGTTCTCGGTGCAGAGCAGCCCCCATCGCAGCACGGAGGCGGTGTCAGTATCGTTAGCGCCCGTTGCCGGAACGGCCCGCATGTAGTCGATCCGTCCCTGGGTCAGCGTGCCGGTCTTGTCGGTGAACAGCACGTCAACGTTGCCGAGGTCCTCGATACAGACCAGGCGTTTGACGAGAACCCGGCGGTGGATCATCCGCCGCGAACCGGCCGCGAG
>DATITC010000114.1:0-2943 GCA_035468175.1 Frankiaceae bacterium
TGCCGCCGAACTCGTCGTACGTCACCACGACCAGGGTGTCCTGGGCCTGTGGCCCGGAGGTGATGGTCTTGAGCAGGTCGACCAGGTAATGCTGCCGGTGGTCTCGCTCGCGTACCCGGGGTGCTCGTTCTCCGCACCCACCGGCTTGACGAAGCTGATCGAGGGCAGCGAGCCGGCGCGCGCCGCCAGCTGGGCATCCTTGACTGGCCCGGTCGGGGTGTAGAGCGGGTACGTCGCCGGGAAGCCGTTCGCGTCCAGCACGGAGTGCAGGTCGGCGGCGAACCCATCCCGTACGCAGCGGCGGGCCGGCGCGGACGACGCCCGGACGGCCGGGAGGTGAATCGTTCGTGGCGAACACGGGCCGACCAGCCGACGGGAGGAGCGGGCACAGGCAGACGAGGCCCCCTCGCGGCCCTTCGCCTTGCACTCTCCCGGGTCGAGTGCTAAACATCGGACTAGCACTCTGACGTGCTGAGTGCCAGACCTCGACCTGGTGAGGCGGTCGACCGGTTCGCCGGCCGGCCAGACCATCCGTCGCGGGCGCCAGCCGAGCTCTGGCCACCGGCAGTCCCTGTCCCGAGGAAGGACCACCACATGGCGAAGATGATCGCGTTTGACGAGGAGGCGCGCCGCGGACTCGAGCGGGGCATGAACCAGCTCGCTGACGCGGTACGGGTGACGCTCGGCCCGAAGGGCCGCAACGTCGTCCTGGAGAAGAAGTGGGGTGCTCCCACCATCACCAACGACGGTGTGAGCATCGCCAAGGAGATCGAGCTCGAGGACCCGTACGAGAAGATCGGGGCCGAGCTCGTCAAGGAAGTCGCGAAGAAGACCAACGACGTCGCCGGTGACGGCACCACCACCGCCACCATCCTGGCCCAGGCGCTGGTGCGCGAAGGCCTGCGCAACGTGGCCGCCGGCGCCAACCCGATGGGCCTGAAGAAGGGCATCGAGGCCGCCGTGGAGGCGGTCTGCGAGGAGCTGTCCAAGGCCTCCAAGGACGTCGAGACCAAGGAGCAGATTGCTTCGACCGCCTCGATCTCGGCCGGCGACAAGGCCATCGGCGGCATGATCGCCGAGGCGATGGACAAGGTCGGCAAGGAAGGCGTCATCACCGTCGAGGAGAGCAACACCTTCGGCTTGGAGCTCGAGCTCACCGAGGGCATGCGCTTCGACAAGGGCTACATCTCGCCGTACTTCGTCACCGACCCGGAGCGGATGGAGGCCGTCCTCGACGACCCCTACCTGCTCGTGGTCAACTCCAAGATCTCCGCGGTCAAGGACCTGCTCCCGCTGCTGGAGAAGGTCATGCAGTCCGGTAAGCCGCTGGCGATCATCGCCGAGGACGTCGAGGGTGAGGCGCTGGCAACGCTGGTCGTCAACAAGATCCGCGGGACGTTCAAGTCCGCTGCGGTGAAGGCCCCGGGCTTCGGTGACCGGCGCAAGGCCATGCTCGCCGACATCGCGATCCTGACCGGCGGCCAGGTCATCAGCGAGGAAGTCGGGCTCAAGCTCGACAACGCGACGCTCGACCTGCTCGGCCGGGCTCGCAAGGTCGTCATCACCAAGGACGAGACGACCATCGTCGAGGGTTCGGGTGACGCCGACCAGATCGCCGGTCGGGTCAACCAGATCCGCGCCGAGATCGAGAAGTCGGATTCCGACTACGACCGCGAGAAGCTGCAGGAGCGGCTCGCCAAGCTGGCCGGCGGCGTGGCCGTCATCAAGGTCGGCGCGGCCACCGAGGTCGAGCTCAAGGAGAAGAAGCACCGGATCGAGGACGCCGTTTCTAACGCGAAGGCGGCCGTCGAAGAGGGCATCGTCGCCGGCGGTGGCGTCGCCCTGCTGCACGCCTCGATCACCGCGTTCGAGAAGCTTGAGCTCATCGGGGACGAGGCGACCGGCGCGAACATCGTTCGGCTGGCGCTGGAGTCCCCGCTCAAGCAGATCGCGGTGAACGCCGGCCTCGAAGGCGGCGTCGTGGTCGAGAAGGTGCGCAACCTCGAGGCCGGGCACGGCCTGGATGCGGCCACCGGCGAGTACGTCGACATGGTCAAGGCCGGCATAATTGACCCGGCCAAGGTCACCCGCTCGGCGCTGCAGAACGCCGCGTCGATCGCCGCGCTGTTCCTGACGACCGAAGTGGTCATCGCGGACAAGCCGGAGAAGGCGGCCCCGGCGATGCCGGGTGGCGGTGGTGGCGGCATGGGAGACATGGACTTCTAGGTCGTCCCCCCGCGCGCCAGCGCGACAGCACACTGCCGAGGGGTGGTTCCGGTACGCCGGAGCCACCCCTCGGCGGCTTGCGCTCACTGGTACGGCGCGTGCTCACTGGTATGGCGCGACCCTCTCCCATTCGCTTCCGCGGTCACGGAGGCGCCGAAGACCGCACGCGGCCGGTCGTCGGTCCGACGATGTGTCCGCCGAGACCAGTGCAGGTCCAGACAATGATCGGCCGATCGAAGCCGAGTGTCGGCAGGCCGGAAGGGGCGTTCCGTTCGTCCGCCGGGAAGTGGTCCAGGGGCGAGGCGGGGACGACGAAGAAGTGCTTGATCCGGATCCCCGCAGAACAGCCGCTATTGAAATCGGACCTGGAGGACCGCACCGGCACGTTGTCCGGTCAACGACTGGAGGAGGCGCAGGCGAGGCTGCTGGAGTATCTCGGCCGCATCGGAGCGGGAACAGCGCCGGACGACGAGCCGCCGTTCTGACCGACTTGCCGCCCGGCCCCGTCTCGTCCGGCGGCCCAACACGGCGTATGTCGGACGCCCGACCGGGTGCCTACATCCGACCGAAGCTGCTCGCGATGGCCTGCTCCGCATCGGCGTAGGACGCGCCCGCCTGCTGCAGCATCTGGCTGATGCCGGTGAGGGCGGCATGCAGGCCTTCGGCGCTGCGCTGCCATTCGGCCCACAGCTGCAGAAACCGCGCCTGCGCCATCCC
>DATITC010000115.1:0-8230 GCA_035468175.1 Frankiaceae bacterium
GTACGCGTGCCCGATGTGCGGGGCGTCGTTGACGTAGTAGATCGGCGTCGTGACGTAGAACGCCTTCCCGTTGGCTTCGCCCGGCGCCTCGCTCATGTCCTTCAGATTAGTGGCGCTGGCAAATGACTCAGCCGGCTGCGAAGAGGCGTTCCGACAGCTCGCGCAGCCGTCGTCGGGCGTCCGGGTCGTACGCCTGCGGGTCGGCGCGTGCTTCATCGAGCACGTCGAAGTACCGGCCCGTGACGCCCTCCAGCGCGGGGTCGGCCACGAGCCGCCAGGTGGCCTCGACCCCCTGCTCGATCGTGCTGAGCGGGTTGCTCGTGACGATCTTCGTGGGCATGTAGGTGGACGGGTGCAGCGCGTTCACCGTGACGCCGCTGCCCTCGAGTTCCTTGGCGAGGTCGATCGTGAACAGGATCTGGGCGAGCTTGCTCTGGGTGTAGGCCCGCCCGCCTCGGTAGTCCTTCTCGAGCATGGGATCGTCGAAGTCGATGGCACTCTGCCCGGCCGAGCTGACGTGGACGATCCGGGCCGGAGCCGACTCCTTCAGGCGCGGGAGCAGCAGTCGGGTCAGCAGGTAGTCCGCGAGGTAGTTGACCGCGAAGCGCAGCTCGATGCCGTCCGGGCTCTCCCGCCGGTCGCGCGTGCCGTCCGGGTTCGTGTTGCCGATGCCGGCGTTGTTGACGAGCACGTCGAGCCGCGGCTCGTTGGCGAGGACGTCCTCGGCGAGCCGGCGGACCTCGTCCAGCCGGGACAGGTCAGCGGTGTAGGTCCGGATCCGCTGGTTGCCAGTCGCCTGGCGGATCTCCTCGGCGACCGGATCGATCCGTTCCGCGCTGCGCCCGTGCAGCAGGACGACGTCGCCGGCCGCGGCCGCCCGCAGCGCAAGCGCTTTGCCCAACCCGTCCGATGCGCCGGTGATGAGGATGGTTCGGTTTGCCATGACTGGGGTCCTTCTCCCCGCTGCGACGCCTACACCTGTGGATGAGCGCCGCGCCGATACCGGCGAGGGCGTCATTCTGCTGCCATGGACGACGAGCTCTCGACAATGCCGACGATCACGTGGCCGGATCACGCACGACCCTGGCCGATCCCGCTACCCGCCGCCCGCAGTGACCGCAGCAACGACGACGCAGCTGGCATTGCCGGTTCGCTGCTCCAGGTCGCCCGCTGGCACGCGGGGCTCAGCCAGACCGAAGTCGCCGTCCGAGCGAACACCTCCCAACAGACCCTGGTCCGCTACGAGACGGGCAAGACACAGCCCACACTGCCCACGCTCCAGCGGCTGCTCGCCGCCTGCGGGATGGGCTTGGACGCCGCTCTCCTTCCCCTCGCGGACTTCGACGATTCCGCTATCCAGACGTTGCTCGATCGCCCGCCGCTCGAACGGCTTCCAGTCCCGCACCGGCAGGCCGTCGCTGCCCTGCTCCCAGTGCTGGCCGCGCACCGCGTCGAAGCCGTGATCGCGGACAAGGTGGCTGCTCGCCTGTACGGCGCACCGGTCAAGGTCTGGGACTGCGAGTTCTGGGTGGACGGCGACACCATCCGATACGACGAACTCGAGACGGCGCTGATCGCCGCGGGAGGAAGAAGTTTCTGGCGCTTCCCGCGACGTGACGACACCGAACAGGAAGAAGCCGCCGAAGAGGCTGGCGACATCGGGCATGCAGACGACATCGAACAGGAAGACGACATCGAACAGGAAGAAGCCGCCGAACGTGAAGAAGCCGCCGAACGACTCGGACGGCACTGGTCCCTCGTCGCAGGCGCTGAGGTCCGGTTCCGTGCAGTGGAGGGCTATCCCGCGCTCCGGCGCCGCGCGCACCTGCTCGACGTCGACGAGCTCAGCGTTCCGGTCCTCAGTCCGTCTGACGTCGTGCGGCCGTGGCACGTCCGCGATCGGGACCGCCTCATTCTGGCGCGGGCGCTGATGCAGCGGGAGCGACGCGCGACGAAGGTCGTGACCTGAGGGCGAAGGTCGTGACCTGAGGGGCGCCACGGTTTTGTCCGCGACCGACATCAGAACGGCTGTCAGAACGAAAGCCGTTCTGATGTCGACCCGAGGAGAAACTATGGCGCCCCCGGCTACGCGACGCATGGCTCGCGGCACGACGACGACGACGGCGACGGCCGGCGACGGCGACGGCGACGAGCCCGGACTCAGCGCCCCTTCGCCCCGAGCACGGCCTTAGACGCGCGACGAAGGTCGTGACATGAGGGGCGTCACGGTTTTGTCCGCGACCGACATCAGAACGGCTGTCAGAACGACAGCCGTTCTGATGTCGACCCGAGGGAAAACCATGGCGCCCCCCCGGCTACGCGACGCATGGCTGACGGCACGACGGCGACGGCGGCGACGGCGACAGCGACAGCGACGACGACGGCGAACCCGGACTCAGCGCCCCTTCGCCCCGAGTACGGCCTCGTAGACGACCCTCCGGGAGACCCCGGCGGACCGCGCCACCAACGCCATCGCCTCCTTACGCGGGGTCCCGTCCTGCTCGAGGTCGGCGACGGCGGTGGCGAGGTCCACGGGGGCCGCCGACGACGACGTGTCCCCGGCGCCAGCGACGACGAGCGTCACCTCGCCGCGCACCTCCCGCTCCCCCGCCCAGACAGCGAGCCCCCGGAGAGTACGGCGTACGACTTCCTCGTACGTCTTGGTCAGCTCCCGGCAGAGCACGGCTTCGCGGTCGCCGAACGCGGCTTCGAGGTCCACCAGAGACGTCGCAACGCGGTGCGGCGACTCGAGGAACACCAGGGTCCGGCGTTCGTTCGACAGTTCCGCCAGCCGGGTGCGGCGCTCCCCGGCCTTGCGAGGCAGGAAGCCCTCGAAGGCCCAGCGGTCGGTGGGGAGACCGCTCACGGCCAGCGCCGCGGTCACCGACGACGGCCCGGGCACCACCGTGACCGGTATTCCGGCGTCCGCCGCGGCCCGGACCAGGCGGTAGCCGGGGTCGGAAACACCGGGCATCCCCGCGTCGGTGACCAGCGCGACCGTCGCGCCGGCGCGCAGACGTTCGAGCAACCGGGCGGCGCGTTCGGTCTCGTTCGCGTCGAAGTAGGAGACGACCTCGGCATGCACGTCGATACCCAGCGAGGACGCGAGCCGACGCAGCCGGCGGGTGTCCTCGGCCGCGATGATGTCCGCGGCGGCGAGCGTCTCCCCCAATCGGCGGCTGGCGTCCCGGACGTCGCCGATCGGCACTCCGCACAGCACCAGGACGCCGACGGCCGACCTGTCGGGGGGACTTCCAGCGGGAGGAATCACAGCTCCAGTCTCTAGGGTGAGATCCGTGACCGCGACGCTGTCCCACGAGGGAAGCGGCCCGCCCCCACCGGAGCCGTCAGCCGACGAGGACCCCAGCACCGATCCGCTCGTAGCCGTGGCCGACCCGCCCATGCCGACCGATCGGCTCTTCGGGTGGTTGGGTCCGCTGGCGGTCACCCTGCTCGCCGGCGTCCTCCGCTTCGACAAGCTGTCGCAGCCGGCCGCGGCGGTCAACGGCAAGGTGCAGTACACGTTCGACGAGGTCTATTACACGAAGGACGCGCACGACCTGCTGGCCTTCGGGGTCGAGCGGGGCGAGCACTGCGTGGGGCCGGGTTTCGTCGTCCACCCCCCGCTCGGCAAGTGGTTGATGGCCATCTCCGAGTGGATGTTCGGCTACATCGGCTGCGACGGCACCCCGCACGGCAACCCGGCCATCGGCTGGCGCTTCGCCTCCGCGGTGGTCGGCACGCTGGCGGTGCTGATCCTCGCGCGGACGGCCCGGCGGATGTTCCGCAGCACGCTGCTCGGCTGCTTCGCCGGCTTGCTGCTGGCGTTGGACGGGCTGGAGTTCGTCCACAGCCGGATCGGCATCCTCGACATCTTCCTGCTGTTCTGGACCATCGCCGCGCTCGGCTGTCTGGTCGCGGACCGGGACTGGATGCGCTCCCGGCTGGCGACCGGCCCACCGGTGCGCTGGGTGCTGTGGCGTCCCTGGCGGCTCGGCTGCGCGCTCTGTCTCGGCGCCGCGATGTCCACGAAGTGGAGCGGCCTCTACTCGATCGTCGCGTTCGCGGCGCTCGCCGTCGCCTGGGACATCGGAGCGCGGCGGTTCGCCGGGGCCGACCGTCCGGTGCGCACCTGGGCCCTGCGCGACCTCCCGGCGTGGATCGGCTCGTTCATCGTGCTGCCGGTCGTCGTGTACACGCTGTCCTGGACCGGCTGGTTCGTGACCGATACCGGATTCGACCGGGCGAACCGCTCCGGCATCGGCGGCATCCTCTCCGGCTGGCTGGACTACCACCGCCAGATCCGCCAGTTCCATGACGGCCTCACCACCAACCACCCCTACGAGTCGAACAACCCGTTCTCCTGGTTGATCCTTCAGCGGCCGGTGGCGTTCAGCTACCAGGGGACCAAGCTCGGCCAAGGGTCGTGCACCGCGTCGGGAGGCTGCTCCAGCGAAGTCCTCGACCTCGGCAACCCGGCGATCTGGTGGGTCGGGCTGCTGGCGCTGGTCGCGATGGTCGGGTTCTGGGCGACGCGACGGGACTGGCGTGCCGCGCTGATACTCGCCGGCTTCGCGTTCAACTTCGTTCCGTGGCTGCTGTTCCCCGGCCGCACCAAGTTCATCTTCTACGCGCTGCCGCTCCTCCCGTTCATTGTGCTCGCCCTGACCGCCGTCGCCGGGATGGCACTCGGGCCACCGGGCGCGGCGCGCAACCGGCAACTGAGCGGCGCGCTGACCGTCGGCCTTTACGCGATGGTCGTGCTGGGACTGTTCGCCTTCTTCCACCCGATCTGGACCGGGGACGTGATCTCCACGAGCGCCTGGGACGCCAGGATCTGGTTCACGAAGTGGATCTGAGGTCGGTCCGCTCCGAGCAGTAGAACCTGCCGGGGCGCACACTCTCCCGCAAAGGCTTGGTCGTCGCGCTCTCCATCCGATGGAAGCACCGTGACGGCGAAGGGAGACGACACCACCGCCGCACCGCACCTCCCCCACGCTCGCTACCGCGAGGTCCTGCTCAACCGTTCCTTCCAGGCACTCAGTCTCGCGAGCTTCATCTCGATTGCCGGCGACCAGATCGCGCGGGTCGCGCTGTCGGTGCTGGTCTACGACCGCACGTCGTCGGCCGCCCTCACCGGGCTGACCTACGCCTTGTCCTACCTGCCGACAGTGCTCGGCGGCACGTTGCTCAGCGGCCTCGCCGACCGGCGACCGCGCCGCAACGTCATGATCGCCTGCGACGTCGTGCGTGCGGTTCTCGTCCTGCTCATGGCCGTGGCGGCGATGCCGCTCCCGGCCCTGCTCGCCCTGCTGGCCGCCGTGACGCTGTGCGAGGTGCCGTTCGACGCCGCCCGTGGCGCGATGATGCCGGACGTCCTACCGGGTGAGCGCTACGCGATCGGCGGGGCGATCGGTCAGGTCGTGCTCCAGTCGGCCATGGTCGTCGGGTTCGCGGTCGGCGGGGTCCTGCTCGTCGTGGCCAGTCCCCGTCAACTCCTCGCACTGGACGCACTGACGTTCGTCCTCTCGGCGCTGCTGGTCCGGGCCGTTCCGTTCGGAATGCGGGCTGCGACCGTCGAGGTCCCGGGCGGTACGCGCCGTGCGTTCGACGATGTCCGGCTCGCGCGCAGGGTGATCTTCGGTGACCCCCGGCTCCGCCCGCTCGTGCTACTTGCGTGGGCGATGAGCGCCGCGGCGATCGCGCCCGAAGCCCTTGCCGTGCCCTACGCGCGGGAGGCGAACGCCGGCTCAGCGATGGTCGGCCTGCTGCTCGCGGCGGGCCCGGTCGGCAACGTGCTGGCCGGTCTGGCGCTGGCGCGGCTGCCCGAGCCACGACGGGTCCCGCTGATGTGGCCACTCGCCACGCTTGCGGCCGCACCGCTCGCCCTCTGCCTGCTGCACCCGCCCATCCCGGTCGTGCTGGGACTGGTCGCGGTCTCCGGGGCGGGCACCGCCTACAACCTGGTCGCGATGGTCCGCTTCGTCATGCTGGTGGAACCGGAGAAGCGCGGCCGGGCCCTCGGCCTCGCCGGGACGGGGCTCGCAGTCAGCCAGGGCATCGCGATCGCCGGTGCCGGCGTGCTCGGCGACCTGCTCGACCCGGCTATCGCCGTCGGCGCGGCCGGGGTCGCCGGGCTCGTCGCCGCCCTCGTGTGGGGACCCTCGCTGAGCCGACAGCGCGCACCAGCCGGCTGATCAGGGCAGCCGCGGCAGCACGATCGGCGGCGCGAGATCACGCGGAAGGTAGCGCGCCACCCAGTCCAGGGTGGGTGCCAGTGCGGCCTCCCAGCTGGCGAAAGTATGGCCACCGCCTGGCACCAGCGCAGCGCCGAGCACCAGACGCGGATCGCGCCGACGGGTCTCCGCGACGAACGATCGTTCAGCCGCGACGGACCCGGGATCCCCGGCCGATGAAACGACGTACAGCGGCGGTGCCGACGGTCGCCGGTTCGCGACCACCCACTGGGGGGAGTTGCTCTCCCGAAGCTCCACACTGCGCCCGTACGGGTTGCCTACCGCAGGGTCGGTGCCGGCCAGGAAGTACCCGGAGATGCTGCCGGCGGCGACGTAGCGGTCCGGATGCCGCAACCCGAGGTTGACGGCACAGAACCCGCCGGTGGAATACCCGAGCACCGCGAAGGACCGTCCGGGTAACGCGCGGAGGCCGACGTCGACATCGGCCGGCACGTCGACCGCCAGGTACGTCTCGTCGTGCGGCCCCCGCGTTCCGTTCACGCATTCTCCGGCCCGACCGTCGTCGATCATCGGGAAGACGCCGATCAGTGGCGGGACGCGGCCGGACGCGATCTCCCGGTCGAGGACGTCGGCGACGTGCAGCTGGTCGGTGTAGTTGCGGGGCCCGCCCGGAGTGCCGTGGAAGAACTCGACGGCGGGGAGCCGGACGCTCACATCGGTGAAGTAGGCGGCCGGCAAGTACAGGAGGCCGATCCTGGTGATGCCGCTGCGCGGGCCGCCGAGCCGGACCCGGAGCATGCTCCCCCGTCCGAGAGCCGCATCCTGGCGGCCGACGTCATTCCACTGCGGAGTCAGTATCTCCAAGCGCGTGGTGGCCGCCGGCACCCCGAAGGAGCCGACCGGATCGAAGCGGGCGGACGGGCTCCCCCACAGCTCGCCGAACGACCCGTAGAGCCCGAAGGCGCGGTTGACCGCGGTGCCCGCCAGACACGCACCCACCGCCATCACAAGGACCAGGCTCAGCCCGCGGGCGGGCCAGCGGAGTCCCGACGGCCAGCGATTCCAGACAGCCGCCGTCCCGACGGCCACCAGGAGGCTGATGCCGACCATGACCAGAAGGAAGGGAAGACCCAGGAGGTCCACCCGGTCAGGCTAGGACACCACGGGTGTCGGTGCGGTGTCGTCGGAGCTGTGATCACGTTGGAGGCGGGCAGAGGCGTGGTGCCTGAGCCTCTGGATCGAAGCGGGGTCGGAACGGTGTCGGATCGGGGTCAGATCGGTGTCGGTACGAGCTCGGTGGCGGCAACCACCGTCCTGCACTGCCCTCGCGTGTTCGGCTCGGACTTCATGCCTATCGGGAATTCGAAAGCCACGGCTGAAGCCGCCGGCAGGAAGTTGCTCCACCCGCCGAGAATGATTAGGCCGGATGGCTCAAAGCCGGCCAGCCGGAAATTGAGGAATCCCGTTTCGTCGGCGCGGCGAGGGTGCGGATTGTTCACCCTAACGGGTGGACTGATGTCCGCTTAGTCCTTTATATTAGTATTCGCCGGTATAGGTACGTGACGCTCCGTAGCCGGAGGTGCTTCACTCAGTGTGTCGGTACGAGCGGATGAGCAGCGGCAAACTGCTCACTGCATTGCACAGCGTGGGGGGTGTCTCGAATGCGTGGAGGCCGCTGGAGCTAAGCTCCTTTCTGTTTAGTCTGAGGGCCGCGGGATGGTGTTAGCGCACCGTCCGCGGTCCTCATTCGTTTCGGGACCAGGTTGTCCCGGTCTGAAGTCCTCCCCCGGAAGTTGCGGAGATCGGCGTAGTCGCCGTCGTCCATTCGGAGCATTCGGTGAGCAGCACGGCCTCCCGATCATTGCTACATGACGGGACCGGAATCCCGTACACCCTGGCAGCTGAAGGCCCTGCTGTTGGTGGTGTACGCCGCAGCAGCTGTCGCACTGGCCGGGTCGGTGCCGGGTCTCCGGCTCACCCCGATGCCGTTGCACGTGGCCGCAACCGTTCTCGCGCTCCTCGCGATCGACCGC
>DATITC010000116.1:0-14651 GCA_035468175.1 Frankiaceae bacterium
TGCTGATCTGCCCGTCGTCGACATAGCCCGCGATCCGGTCGAACACCTCCAACCGGCGCAGCCGCTGCGCCACCGCGGCCAGCTCAACGTCGCGCAGCTGCCGCATCTCCTCCGCCAGCACCGACGCCGGCAGCCCAGACACGTCAGCCGCGGCAGCCGCCGTCAACTCCCGCCGCGTCTGTTCGATCACATGTTCGATTCAAGCAGGAGGGTCCGACAGTTTTGGCCCCGAGCCGCCGGCACTTCAGCAGCGCGCCCCGGTCATCCGCAACACGTCGCGGTAGGTGGAGTTGGCGACCTTCCAGAATCCAGGCCGGATGCCACCTCGAGCCGCACATCCCCTCGTCCACGTCGTCCAGCATCACGAGCCGGGCGAAGGTCTTACTACACGACATGGAACTCGATGCGGTAGAGGAGGGTGTCGTCGGTGATCGGCCCGGCGTGGGCCGCCCGCGCGCGGAGGACTTCGCGGTCCGGCTCACCGGAGCGTGCGACGTCTTCCGCGGTGATGGCCGAGAAGGGCAGCAGCTCGATCGAGTCGACCTCGATCTCGAACCCGTGGCTCGAATAGCGTCCGCCGGTCCGAACCTGCGGTCGCTGCCAGAGCCGAACGGACACGGTGATCTCACCCCGCGCCACGCCGTCGCGCAGTTCCGGGCTGAACATCATCCGGTGATCCTAGGGCCGCGCCGAAAACTAACGACCAGGTCCAGCCAGTGAGGTCAGACGGCCTTCAGGTAGTCGTCGAACGATGCCCCGGTGAGCCGCTCGTAGGCCTCCACGTATCGGCTGCGGGTGGCGGCGACGACGTCCTCGGGAAGCTCGGCAGCCTGGCCGTTGAGACCGTTCTGCGTGAGCCAGTTCCGCACGTACTGCTTGTCGTAAGACGGCTGTGCGCGACCGGGTTGCCAGTCGTCCGCCGGCCAGAAGCGGGAGGAGTCGGGGGTGAGCACCTCATCGGCAAGCCGCAGGGTGCCGGTGCGGTCCCGGCCGAACTCGAACTTGGTGTCGGCGAGCAGGATGCCCCGCTCGGCCGCCATCGTCGTCGCCCGCCGGAAGATGCCGAGGGTCAACCGCTCGAGCTCGTCGGCCTGCGCCTTGCCGAGGGTGGCGACGACGTCGTCCCGCGTGATGTTCTCGTCGTGTTCGCCCTGCGGCGCCTTGGTCGACGGGGTGTAGATCGGCTCGGGCAGCTGGTCGCCGTCGACCAGGCCGGGCGGGAGTTGATGACCGGAGACCCCGCCGGAGCGCTGGTAATCCTTCAGACCGCTACCGGTGAGGTAGCCGCGGGCGACGCACTCCACCGGGAACATGTCGAGGCGGCGGCACAGCATCGAACGGCCGCGGAGCTGGTCGGCGTACGGCTGCAGCTCCGCCGGGTACTCGGCGACGCGGGCGGTCAGCAGATGCGACGGGACCAGGTCGGCCAGCTGATCGAACCACCACAGCGACAGGGCGGTCAGCACCGCGCCCTTGTCCGGGATCTCGGTCGGCAGGATGACGTCGTAGGCGCTGATCCGGTCACTGGCGACCAGCAGGATCGCCGGCTCCCCGTCGGGTCCGTCGACGGCGAACATCTCACGGACCTTGCCGGAGCCGAGGTGGGTCAGTCCGGCGAACGAGGAAGCAGCGAGCGGCACGCGTTCACGGTATCGGGCAAAGGACGGCGCCCGGCGTGGCGCGCCGCCCACCTGCCGTGTCAGTTGCCTGTTCGGTTGTCCGTTCAGCTAGCCCCGAGCGTTGCCGGTGACGTTCCAGCTCCGCAGCGCCAGGCTCGGCGCGAGGAAGCTCAAAGACATGTCCCCGAGCAACTCCGGTGCTTCACCGAGACCGAGGACGTTGCCGGGCGCGAGCGCGTCGACGTAGGACTGGGTGAAGCGCACGTTGCGGGCCGCCCGTCGGACTACCCCGTCCTCGATCACGAACAGCCCGTTCCGGGTGAGCCCGGTGACGATGAGCGGACGAGGGTCGAGCACGCGGGTGTACCAGAAGTCGTGCACCAGCAGCGCGCGGCCGAGTCCGCCGAGCAGCTCGTCGTCGGCGAGGCTTCCCCCGTGCAGGGCTACCGCCGGCGCGATGCCGCCCCCGGCCCAGCCGCCGGCGAAGGCGCAGCCGTTGCTGACGGTGCCGGCCCGCCGGGCATCGCGTCGGTCGGCAGCCAGCTCGCCGGTCACGCCTTCGCGTACCAGTTCGAACGTCGAGCGGGGCGTGCCTTCGGCGTCGAACGGCAGCGCCGGCATCCGCGGGTCGAGAGGGTCGCAGACCAGGGTGATCCAGGGATCGAGTTGTTCGGTTCCCGGCTTCGCGAACGACCGTCCCTCGGTCACCGCCCGCGAGTTCAACCCGTAGAAGGCGAGGAACGCGAGCATGTCGGCCACCGCGGATGGTCGCAGCACCACCGACCAGGTTCCCGGGTCGATGTCGACCGGCGCTTCGGCGGCTGCCCGCGCGGTGCGCGCCGCCAATCTCCCGATCGCGGTGCCGTCGAGGTCACCGAGCGCAATCGACGCGGCCCGCCCGCTGCCGTCGGCCAGCGTGGCCGAGTCGGAGGTCGCGTCCGGGTCCAGAGGACGCGAGACCAGCGGTGACCGGGCCACCCCGTCCAGGCTGGCGAAGGAGACGCTGTCCGCGAGGCGCTGCCCGCTCGAGTTCGCGAAAGCGGTCGTCGCGCCGCGGGAGGAGCAGAACCCGGCGCAGTCCAGTCCGGCAGCGGCGTCCAGGAAGGCGCGGACCAGCTCGGCCCGCGCGGCCGGGGAGGCGGTCGCGGTCGCCGCGTCGACGTGCTCCATCGGCTCGGCCGGCGCCGCCGGGGCGAGGCCCGGCCAGTCCGGGTCGGCCGGTTGGACCCGCGCGGCCTCGAGCGCCGCGGTGGCCAGCCGTCGGAGCAGCTCCGGACCGTCGCCAGCCCCGGACACGGATGCGGTGCGCCCGCCGAGACTGACCGTGATGCGTACGGAGGCGACGTCCTCGGTGACGTTCTGGTGGATCGCGGAACCGGCGAACCGGGTGAGCGAGGACTCGCCGATGTCGACCGAGACCGCGATCTCGGCGTCGGGGGCACCGTCGGCCCGGGTCACGTCGGAGGTGATCTCGAGGGCGCGATCGGCCAGCGGCACGGCGTCCGGGAACAGCAGCGTCGGCTGGGGCTGCCACTCGCCGCTCTCCCGCGGACGCCGGTGCAGGTGCGGGTGCGGGAAGTGGTGGCCCGGTCGCGGGTCAGCCACGGCTGCGTCCCCCGTCCACGCCGACCCGGACCTCGTGGAACCGCGCGGGTACGGCCGGATGACCGGTGTGCCCGATCTGCAGCGGCTGCCCCTTACCGCAGTTGGGGGTGCCCCAGAAGACCCACTCGTCCCGGTTGCCGAGCATGTCCAACGAGTTCCAGAACGTGGGCCCGATGCCGGTGTAGGTCGGGTTGCGCAGCAGCCGTCCGCGTCGGCCCTTCTTGACCTCCCACGCCGCTTCGCAGCCGAACTGGAAGTTGAGCCGTCGGTCGTCGATCGACCAGGAGCGGTTGTTCTCCATGTAGAGGCCGTCGTCGGTCTCGGCAATCATCTCCTCGAGCGAGGAGTCCCCGGGCAGGAGGCCGACGTTGGTCATGCGGACCATCGGCAGTCGGGACCATCCATCCGCCCGGATGCAGGCGGCGCTGGTCCTCAGCCCCGCCCGGGCGGCTGAGTCCCGACCCGAGAGCACGCCGACCCAGGTCCCCTCGCGGACGATGTCGACCGGCCGGGCGGGCGTCCCCTCGTCGTCGTAGCCGAACGACCCGAGGGCACCGGGCAGCGTGGCGTCGGCGGTGATGGTCATCAGCGGGCTGCCGAAGCGCAAGGACCCGAGCCGCGAGAGGTCGAGCCACGAGGTGCCCGCGAACGCCGCCTCCCATCCGAGGATCCGGTCGAGTTCGACGGCATGCCCGACGGATTCGTGGATCTGCAGCGCCATCTGCTCGGGATCGAGGATCAGGTCGACCACGCCCGCCGGGCACTGGGGCGCGGCGAGCAACGCACGGGCCTCGTCGACCACCCGATCCACGTGCCCGGGGAGGTCGAACTCCCGGATCAGCTCGTAACCGCGACCGGCGTACTGACCGAAGGCACTGGGGTAGCTCCGGCGCTGCGTCTCGTCCTCGCCGACCGTGGTGGCGTTCATGCCGCCACCGCACTTGCGGACGCGCTGACTCACCCGGGTCCCCTCGCTGGACACCAGCCAGCTCTGCACGTCCCACGCGGAGTAGTGGGCCACCGCGAGGTCGGCTCCGGCCGCCTTCATCGCCCCGGTCACGCCTCCGAACAGGTCGCCTTTCTCAGACAGCGGGACCGCGAACGGGTCCTCGTCGACGGCGTTCTCCCAATGTCCGGTGGACGGGGCCTCCGGAAGGAGTTCGACCGGTAGGCCCGCGGCCACGTTGCTGGCCCGGGCGACGAGCGCGGCGCGTTCGCCGGCGCGGCGAACCTCGGCGCCGGACAATCGCGGAGTCGCGGCGAATCCCCAGGCGGAGCCGACGAGGGCGCGGACACCGAGCCCGGTGCTCTCGCCGGCGTCGACGTCCTCGACGAGCCCGTCTTGAGCCCGGAGGCTCTCGCTGCGGGTCGCGACGACCCGCGCGTCCGCGTACCGCGCTCCGGCGGCCAGTGCCGCCTCCACCGCCGCTTGGGCCGCATCGAACATCGTCGCAACCCTAGCGGTCAGTTTCCCCCGCGCCTGTGCGACCGCCCACAAAGGGACTGGTTGAGGGGTCAATTATGTTGGGAGGGGCACGGACGACCTAAGACAAACTTGGAGTTACTCATGGATACCGGCCTACTGATCCTGCGATTGGCCCTCGGCCTGCTCCTGATCGGGCATGGCAGCCAGAAGCTCTTCGGCCGCTTCGGCGGTCACGGCCTCGACGGCACCAGCGGCTTCTTCCACTCGATGGGGTTCCGTCCCGGCAAGCCGATGGCTTTCGTGGCCGGTGCTTCGGAACTCGGAGCGGGGCTGTTGCTCGCTCTCGGCCTGCTGACCCCGCTCGCGTCCGCCGCCGTGGTCGGCACGCTGTTCGTCGCGTCGTCGGTCCACTGGAAGGCCGGTCTCTGGGCCCAGAACGGCGGGTTCGAGCTTGCGCTGGTCTACTCGATCTCCGCCGTGGTGCTCGGCTTCACCGGTCCGGGTGCCTACTCGCTGGACAATGCCGTCGGCCTGGACGGGTTCGCCGGCAACGGCTGGGGCGTGCTGGCTGCCGCCATCGGCGTGCTCTTCGGGTTCGTGGTGGTCAGCCGGGCGCGGAAGGCGCTCGCCGACGACGCCGCCCGGGAGGCCAGCGGCCGCGACATCTACCCGGCCGAGACTCCGGCGAGCCCGCGCGTCGACGCCTGAGCGTCTCGTCCGGCGTCAGTTCACCCAGGCGCTGGACGCCCAGGCCGCGCCGAGCACGAAGGCGAGCGGTGCCGTCACCGACAGGATGCCCTGCAGCAGCCATCGTCGGTGCGCCACCGCCCGGGCCAGCAGGATGAACGCGGGGAACCAGAGCAGCGTGGACCGCGGGAACGACAGGTAGACGCCGTTGCTGGCCAGCGCGAACCAGGACAGCGTGATGTACAGCGCCTCCGCCCAGCGCCGGTAGATCAACAGCACCACGATGAGGATCAGGCCGAGCACCGCCGCCAGCAGTTCGGCTCGCCGGGACCACGCGTAGTCGGTCTCGGTGCCCGCACCGAAGGCGGAGTGCCAGGTGATGGTCCAGCTCTCCCACAGCCCGTGCGGCGTCCGGTGCCAGCTGCGGTCCTGCGCGTGCTGCCAGGCATTCCAGTCGCCGGTGCGAGCATGCAGGTAGTAGAAGTACGCCCCGATCGTCGTGAGCGGCACCAGCAGCCATAGGACGACCGGACGGAACAGGGGCAGGCCGTCCTGGCGCCGCTGCTGGACGTAGAGGACCACGACGGCCGCCACCAGGAAGAGTCCGTTGACCTTGGCGGCGGTGGCCCCGGCCAGGCACAGTCCCGCCGTGCGCCAGCGGTTCTGCCGCGCGGCCAACCAGCCGGGGATGGCGCAGGCCAGGAAGACCGGCTCGCTGTAGGGCAGGAACAGGAAGACGGCGTACGGCGAGAACGCCAGCAGCAGCGGAGCGGCCCGGGCTCCGGTGTCCCGCAGCTGGTCGGGCAGGTCGCCGAGCTCGAGTCGGACGAGCCGGACGAGCGCGACCAGAGCGATGGCACTCGCCGCGGCGCTGACCAGCAGTCCGGCCAACGCGAAAGAGCCGGTGAACAGCTGCGTGATCTTGATCAACAGCGGTGGCAGTGGCAGGAACGCGATGTGCCCCTGGCCGTAGCCGAGTCGGTCCTGTTGGAACGGTGGCCAGAAGTACCAGTGCTGCGCGATGCGCAGGTACCAGCCTGCATCCCACCGGTACATCGCGTCGGCGAAGGACGTGCGCCTGGCCGCGGTCGTCGGATGGTCGACGAACAACCCCGCCCAGATCGCGAAGGCGAAGGCGACGCGCGAGGACAGCCACACCCCGAGCGCTGCGACCACCAGCTGCCGATCCGGGAGGCGTTGCCACCGCCGCCCCAACTCGGCGGGGGCGGACCGGACCGAAACGGTGACCACGGCGGAGAGTCCGGTCAGACCGGCCGAACGACCGTCTCGCCGTCCGAGGCCGTCCAGCTGACGGTGACCCCGTCCGGGAGGCCGATGTCGGAGAGCTTGCCGACCAGCTCGTCGCCGATCGACTCCACTTCCTCGCGCCGGTAGGCGTGAATCACGAGGCTGCAGTCGTCGGCGGACGACACCTCCCCGCGCGTGCGGAGGTCGTCCTCGAGGTAGCCGCGCAAGCTGACCCCGTCCGGAGACGCCCCTTCCGGCAGGGTCACGGTCAGGTCGATCGGATGTTCGTCGCGCACGTCAGCGCCTCTCGGTCGGCACGGGAGAAATCAGTCAGGACAGCGCGGCCAGGCGGTCGAAGACCGGGCCCAGGCGGGCGACGAAACGTTCCGGCCGGCAGACCTCGTCCATTCGGGCCTCGTCGAGCTTCTGCCCAGCGGTGGCGGCCCGGCTGCGCAGGGTGTCCCGGAAGGGCACCCCCGTCTCCCAGCTCTCCATCGCCGCCCCCTGCACCAGGGCGTAGGCGTCCTCGCGGGACAGCCCGCTCTCGACGAGTTCCAGCAGAACCGTCGAGGTGTAGATAAGGCCACCGGTGGAGTCGAGGTTCGCCTGCATCCGGTCGCCGTCGACCACCATTCCGGACACCAGGCGGATAGTGAGGTGCAGCAGGTAGTCCGTGCCAACCGACGCGTCCGGCAACGCGACCCGCTCCACCGAGGAGTGCGAGATGTCGCGCTCGTGCCACAGCGGGACGCCTTCGAGTACCGGGACGTACTGCGCGCGCACGATGCGCGCGAGTCCGCAGATGCGCTCGCTGATGATCGGGTTCTTCTTGTGAGGCATCGCGGACGACCCCTTCTGGCCCCGTCCGAACGGTTCCGCGAGCTCCCGTACCTCCGTGCGCTGCCCGTGCCGGATCTCCAGCGCGACCGCCTCGCAGATGGTCGCGAGCCCGGCCAGTGCGGCTACCCAGGAACTGATGCCGTCGCGCAGCACGACCTGGGTGGCGACCGACGCCGGCTGCAATCCCAGGGCCGCTGCGACGCGGCCCTCGACCGAGGGCTCGATGTTGGAGTAGGTGCCGACGGCACCGCTGATCTTGCAGACGGCGATGTCGGCCCGAGCCGTCCGGAGCCGGTCCCGGCACCGGGCGGCACCGAAGGCAAGGTCGGCCACCCGGTGCCCGAAGACGGTCGGCTCGGCGTGGATGCCGTGGGTCCGGCCCACCCGAAGCGTCGTCTGGTGCGCCAGCCCGAGTTCCCGGAGCGCGGCGACCAGGCGGTCCGCCTTCTCCAGCACGAGGTCGGTCGCGTCCACCAGCTGCAGGGCGAGTGCGGTGTCCAGCAGGTCGGAGGAGGTCATGCCGAAGTGCACGTAGGCGGCGGCCTCGCGCGGCTCGGTGTTGTCGGCCCAGGCGGTGAGGAAGGCGATGACGTCGTGCTGGGTCACCGCCTCGACCTCGGCGACAGCCTCCGGTGTCGGCACCGGAGCGGCGCGCACCGGCTCGACGGCATCGGCCGGGACCACCCCGTCGGCAGCGTGTGCCTCGAGCACCAGCCGCTCGACCCGACACCACAGCTCGTACTTGTGCGCCTCCGACCAGACCCGCCCGATCTCGGGCAGGGTGTAACGCTCGATCAACGCCCGCTCCGAGCCGCCTGAACAGATGCCGCCTGAGCAGCTGCGGCCTCTGCCTCGGCGACACCATCGGCCGCGGCCTTCTCGAAGTTCTCCTTGAACTCCTCGAGCTTGGTGCGCAGGCTCGGGTCCCCGACCGCGAGCATCTGGACCGCGAGCACCGCGGCGTTCGTCGAGTTGGACAGGCCGACGCAGGCCACCGGGACGCCGGGCGGCATCTGCGCGATGGACAGCAGCGAGTCGATGCCGTCCATGGCACCGCCCTTGATCGGCACACCGATCACCGGAAGCGTGGTGTGCGCCGCGACGACGCCCGGCAGGGCCGCGGACAGGCCGGCGCCGGCGATGACGACCTCGATGCCTCGGGGTGCGAGCCCGGAGATCCACTCGACCAACGTGCGGGGGGCGCGGTGCGCCGAGATCGACACCTCTTCGTAGTCGATGCCGAAGCGGTTCAGCGTCGCCCCTGCCTTGGCCATGACGTTGGCGTCGCTGGGGGAGCCGTAGATGACGGCGACGCGGGGCTCAGCCACCGGTTGTCTCCTCGTGTCGTGACAGGCCGGGTCGTGCGGCAGCAGCCGCCGCCCGGGCTATGTCGGTTCGGAAGTGGGCGCCCGCGAGTTGGATGCGTGCGAGAGCCTTGTAGGCCGATTCTCTCGCATCCGCCAAGTCCGTGCCGAGGGCAGTGACGGCGAGCACACGGCCCCCGCTCGCGACGACGCGATCCTGTTCGTCCCGGCGGGTGCCGGCGTGCAGCACCGACACCCCGGGGAGCGCGGCTGCGGCGTCAAGACCGGCGACGACGCCGGCGCTGCCGGCCGCTGGCGCCGCCGGGTAGTTCTCCGCCGCGAGGACCACGGTCACTGCCGCCTCGTCCCGCCACCGCGGAGTGCCCCCGGCGAGCAGGTCCGTGAGCGGGGAGTCGAGCCGGGCCAGCACCGCCTGCGTCTCGGGGTCCCCGAAGCGACAGTTGAACTCGACCACCTTTGGCCCCGCCGAGGTCAGGGCCAGCCCCACGTAGAGCAGCCCCGCGTAGGGGGTTCCGCGGCCGGCCATCTCGGCCACGGTCGGACGGACGACGCTGCGGACCACGTGCTCGACGAGGTCGTCCGGGGCCCAGGGCAGCGGCGAGTAGGCACCCATGCCGCCGGTGTTCGGCCCGGTGTCCCCGTCGCCGACCCGCTTGAAGTCCTGCGCCGGCACCAGCGGCACCACGTCCCCGGCCGGGGTCACGACGACGAATAGCGACACCTCGGGACCGTCGAGAAACTCCTCGAGCACGACGCGGTCGTCCGAGTCCTTCAGGCAGGAGCGGACGGCATCGACGGCGGCGTCCCGGTCGGTGGTGACCGTGACCCCCTTGCCGGCGGCGAGTCCGTCGTACTTGATGACGTACGGCGGTCCGAACTCGTCGAGGTCCGCGAGAGCCGTCGTGGGATTGCTGTGATCGCGGCCGCGGGCGGTCGGCACACCGGCGGCGACCATCACCTCTTTGGCGAAGGCTTTGCTGCCCTCGAGTCGTGCGGCCGCCGCGGTCGGCCCAAACGCGGCGAGCCCCCGCGCGGTGAGCTCGTCGACCGCCCCGGCGACGAGGGGGACCTCCGGTCCGACGATGGTCAGGTCGGCGCCGGTCGTGGCGGCCAGGTCGGCCACGGCGGCCGGGTCCCCGACGTCGAGCGGGCGGTTCTCCGCCACCTCGCCGGTGCCCGCGTTCCCCGGCGCGCAGACGATGCTGTCCACCGCCGGATCCCGGGCCAGCGCCAGGCAAATCGCGTGCTCACGGCCACCGGAGCCGACGACGAGAACCCTCACGTTCAGAGCATGTCGCGCAGCACGATGGTCTCGTCCCGGCCCGGACCGACGCCCACCGCGGACACCGGCGCGCCGGAGAGATCCTCGATCCGCTGCACGTAGTTCCGGGCCGCCGCCGGCAGCTCGTCCAACGATCGGGCCTTCGAGATGTCCTCTTTCCAGCCCGGCATCGACTCGTAGATCGGCTTCGCGTGGTGGAACCCGGTCTGGGTCATGGGCATGTCGTCGAGCCGTTCGCCGTCGACCTCATAGCCGACGCAGATCGGCACGTGCGGGAAACCGGACAGCACGTCCAGCTTCGTGAGGAACAGGTCGGTCAGGCCGTTCACCCGCACCGCGTAGCGGGCGATGACCGCGTCGAACCACCCGGTCCGCCGGGACCGGCCGGTGGTGACGCCGAACTCGCCACCGATCGACCGCAGCCGTTCGCCGTCGTCGTCCAGCAGCTCGGTCGGGAACGGGCCGCTGCCGACCCGGGTGGTGTAGGCCTTGACGATCCCGATCACCCGCTCGATCCGGGTCGGACCGATACCCGCACCCGTGGCCGCCCCACCGGCGACCGGGTTGGACGAGGTGACGAACGGATAGGTGCCGTGGTCGACGTCGAGCAGCGTGCCCTGACTGCCCTCGAGCAGCACGTTCTTCCCGGCGTCGAGCGCCTCGTTCAGGAGCAGGCCGGTGTCGGCGATGTAGGGGGCGAGCCGTTCGGCGTAGTGCCCGTACTCCTCGCAGACCTCGTCTACGTCGATCGGTCGGCGGTTGTAGACCTTCGCGAGCACCTGGTTCTTCTCGCGTAGCGCCAGCTCGACCTTTGCGCGGAAGATCCCGGGGTCGAGGAGGTCCTGCACGCGGATGCCGACCCGGGCGACCTTGTCGCCGTAGGCCGGGCCGATGCCGCGGCCGGTGGTCCCGATCTTCGACTTGCCGAGGTAGCGCTCGGTGACCCGGTCCAGGGCGCGGTGGTGCGGCATGATCAGGTGCGCGTCCGCGTCCACCCTCAGCCGCGAGACGTCGACGCCGCGGGCAGCGAGACCATCCATCTCCTCGAGGAGCACCGCCGGGTCGACGACGACGCCGTTCCCGATAACTGGCACGCACTCGGGGCGCAGCATCCCGCTGGGGATGAGGTGCAGGGCATAGGACTCCGAGTGGCCGGACGCGTCGGCGATGACCACCGTGTGCCCGGCGTTGTTGCCGCCCTGGTAGCGGACCACGAAATCGACTCGGCCACCGAGCAGGTCGGTCGCCTTGCCTTTGCCCTCGTCACCCCACTGGGCGCCGACGAGCACTACGGCAGGCATGGGCGATCCTTCCTGTCGGGGAACTTCCGGTAGGTACGAGCGACGCGGATGAGCCGGAGCCGGATCAGCCGCGGACGAGCCTAATAGGTGTCGGCGGGTAGGGCTGGCGGCATGGGTAGTGACGCCTCGCGGGCGCAGGTCGCCGATGAGCTGCTGGAACGCCGGGGACAAACCTACGCCGACGAGGTGGCGGCCGATCCGGGCGCCGACATCCTGCCGCGCGAAGCCTAAGGTCGACCTATGCCGGCGATGCCACGGATGCCCGGTTTCTCGGATCTCCTCGGGCTGCTGCAGCAGCAGACCGAGGCGCTGGCCGCGTTGCCCCGCACAATGCTCGACCTGAACCGGTCCATCGTCAGCTTGATCGACGTGGTCGCGTCCGCCCGGGACACGCTCGCCTCGTCGCAGCGGGTCAGCGCAAGTGTCGAGCGGATCATCGAGGAGATGGAGGAGCCCGTCCTCGCCCTGAAGCCCGGGCTCGAGCGGCTGGCCGTCCTCTTGGCCGATCCCGCCGTGGACACGGTGCCGGACACCCTCCGCAAGATCAACGAAGAGGTGCTCCCGCTGGTGAAGGGCATCCAGGAGACCCAGACGAAGGTCAACAACATCGCCGCCTTGGCCGAGGAGACGAGCTCGCGTCTGGCGGGACTGCCCGGAGCCGCCTTCCTGCTGGGCCGACGCCGGTCGGCGCCGGGTGGGGAGGCGGGCGTGCCGCCCGAACCGCCCCTGACCTCGCAACGGCCGGCGTCCGGCGGCGAGGCGGGCGAGCCGCAAGAGTCGTCCGAACCGGGCGATGCGGGTGACGCTGGCGAGGCGGGCGAGGCGGGCGAGGCGGGCGAGGCGGGCGACGGTGGCGATGCCGGCGAGGCGGAGGCGCTGGACGAGCCGCTCGCCACGCCGTCGAACGGAGGCTGAGTCGTCGCGGCCGGTCGCTCAGGGCAGAACCGTCACCCGGATCGCGCCAAGATTCTGCCGGTACTCCCGGCACACGCCCTCCTCCGGGCAGTGCGGTTCGAGCAGCACGGTCACCACGACCGAACCCTCCGAGGTCCCGCGTAGCAGCGGAGGCGTAGCCGGACCGGAGGTCACTTCCAGCACGGGTCTGTCGTCGGACTGGCTGATCACCGTCCCGAAGCGGTCGTCCGGTCCGGCCGGCACCTGGACCTGCAGGTATTCGCCGACGTGGATGCGGGCCGCGGTCGGGTCCGGTTTGCGGGGGACGACGACCTGGCCGGACGGCGCCGGGAGCTCCTGGGGCGGCGGCGCGTTGCCGTGACGGGAGATGGCGACGAGGAACACCAGGAGGCTGATCGCCAATGCGGGCAGCAACCAGCGGGGGTCCTGGCGTCGCTTCCGTCGCCGACCCCGTTGCGGCGTCCGTTGCGTGGTCGTCATCTAGCGCTCGAGGAGCCCCACAGCTTCCGGATCGGAGTCGAGCAGCAGTTGCCGACACCGTTCCGTCTCCGCGGTCTCGTCGATCGCCTCCGCCGCGAGACTCAGCGCGGCGATGCTGCGCAGGACGCCGGCGTTCGGCTCGTGCGAGAGCGGTACCGGGCCGAAGCCCTTCCATCCGCTGCGCCGCAGGGCGTCGAGCCCCCGGTGGTAGCCGGTGCGGGCGTACGCGTAGGACTCGACCGAACGGCCGCCGGCCAGCGCCTGTTCGGCCAGGGTCGCCCAGGCCAGTGACGAGGTCGGCCAGCGAGCAGCCACGCTCGCCGGGTCATCCCCGGCGGCCAGCGCTTCCCGCGGACCCGGATCATCCGGGAGGAGAACCGGCGGCGGGCCGGCCATGAGATCGCGCATCCCTGAGGTCATGTCCTCATTCTGCGCGGACCAGGACCGGACCGCCGCGGGGTTCAGACGACTCAGGCGTAGCGGGCGTGCTGACCGCATACCAGCCAGGACGACCAACCGGCGCGGGCGAAGAGCGTTCGGACAGCGGCGTCCTGGGTGGCGGGGGAGGCCTGGTGCGGGTAGCCGCCGTAGCCGAGGCCGCGCCAGGTGGAGACGGAGAACTGGTAGGCGCCGTAATAGCCGTTACCGGTGCTGATGCCGTAGTTGCCCCCGGACTCGCACATCCGCAGCGAGTAGAGCTGCGGGGCGGTCGGGTTGCCGCCGCTGGTGCAGGCTGAGGCCCCACCGGCGACGGCGACGGCGATCCCGGCTGCGGCGAGGCCGCGCTTGAGGGCGCTCTGCGAGGTGATGGAGGCGCGTGCGGGCAGGCGCAGGCGTGCAGACATGAAGGTCCTTCCCCTACGCCTGCGAAGTGAGCTGTCGGGTTCGGGCTGGGTTGCCCGGCCGTGTGCAGACGCGCGAGGAGCACGTCCGCCACGGGCTTCACCCCAAGGTGCGACTCACATGGAGCCGACCGGAAAGTGGGTCCTCCGCTCCTGCCCGGTGACAAGCTGAGGGCCACCGGGCCATGGGCAGGATTCGGCGATCCGACGCAGGTGGATCCGCCAATAAGCGGATGCTTCATCCATTGTGCTGACAAGCACCCGAGCAAACCGTTGCGGCGTACGAACTTGGGTCACATGTGGATAACGTGCGGCGCGGCGAGCGGACATGCCGACGGTCATGCCACCCGTAACACGGCCGCATCTCGATCAGCCGCACGCACCCGGACAGCCGAAAGGGCCGGCTCCCTGTGGGGGAACCGGCCCTTCCGATGCTGTCTAACGTCGACTACTGCACATCGCTCTGAGGCTCAGCGCAAGCCGTGTCGGCTCAGCGGTACAGCGCGAGGGTCTGCGGACCCGCGACACCGTCAGCGGCGAGACCATTGCGGCCCTGCAGCTGCTTCACAGCGCCCTCGGTCTGCGGGCCGTACTGGCCGTCGATGGCGATGTTGATGTGGCTGTCCTTGTTCAGGTTGGTCTGCAGCCGCTGGACGTCGGTGCGGCGCTGGCCGACCAACTTGGTCGACAGGAACACCGCGGACACCTTCGGCGCGCTGTAGGTCTTGGTCGACTGCGTCGTGGTCGGGCTGCTCGGCACGGCCGTGCGGGTCATGCTGCGCGACGCCGCCGGCTGCGAGATGGTGTTGCTGGTGCCGGTACTGGCGGTGCTGCCAGAGCCACCGTTGGCACCGCAGACCGGCCACGCGCCCATGCCCTGACTGGCCTTGACTTTCTCGGCGACCGCGATCTGCTGCGAACGCGAGGCGCCCTGCGCGGCCCCGGTGCCGCCATTGGCGGCCCAGGTGGACTGGGTGAACTGGAGACCACCGGTGAAACCGTTACCGGTGTTGGTGCTCCAGTTACCGCCGGACTCACACTGGGCAACGGCGTCCCAGTTGGTGGCGGATGCGCCACCGGC
>DATITC010000117.1:0-23311 GCA_035468175.1 Frankiaceae bacterium
GCGCTGCTCTGGTCGCTGAACCCGCTGCTGCTGCACCAGCTGGTCGCCGGAGGTCACCTGGACAGCCTGCTCGCCCTGCTGGTGGTCGCGGCGGTGCTGCTCGCCGAGCTCCCCTTCAGGCGCGCCTGGCGGGGGAGCGGAGGGCGGGCAGGCGGATGGTGGGGAGGCGGCCGGTGGGGTGACGGATACTGGGGAAGCGTTGCTTCCGGCGCCGTCTTCGGCGTGGCCGGTCTGGTGAAGGCGACGGCCGCCGCACCCGCGGCGGGAGTGGCGGTGGCGTTGCTGCTGGACCGGGGACGGCCCGGGGACCGCCGTGCGGGACCGCTGGCGCGCACCGCGGCCTTCGTCGCCGCCGGTGCCGTCGTCGCGGCGCTGGGCTATACCGCGGTCGGCGGCCTGTCCGCCCTGACCCCGACCCGGGACGCCAGCCGCTTCGTCTCCCGCGGGACGCCGTGGCGCTTCGTCGCGTCCGGACTCGAACATGTCCTGCCGCACGACACCGCCCGCACCGTCGTGGGGCTGCTGGCGCTGGTCGCTGCGGTTCTGTTGGCCGTGCGCATCAGCCGTGCCCTCCCGATCGCCCCACCAGCCGCATCAGTTTCAGCGGCGGATCCGACGCCGGATTCGCGGATCGTCGGCATCGCCCTTGCCGCCTCGGTCGCCTGGCTGGTGTTGGCGCCCTATTCGCTGCCGTGGTACGACGCGATCGGCTGGGCGCTGCTCGCCCTGTTGGTCGTCGGCGGGCCCGCGGTGGTCCGGGTGGAAACGCTGCTGCTGCTGCACACGGCGTTTCTCTCCGTTGCCTACCTCCCGGGGCGCGTCGTCGGGTTGACCGACGGGATCACCACGGCTCAGGACGTCGTGCGGGGCCTTCTCGCGCCGATCATCGTGACGGTCGTGGCGTTCGGGTTGGCCTGGCTGCCGAGGTCAGGAACGGCCGGAGGAGCGGCGGTCGGCCGGACTCTCGGCGGCTGACTCGTCGGGGACGACGCTGAGGCGGCGCTGGCCGGCGGCCGCGGGCTCGTCCGACCCCGTCCGATCGACCAGGTCCACGTGTTCGGCACCGACGAGGTCGACGGCGTCCGGCGTCGCGCGGCGCATCTGGAGTTCGCAGAGAGCGCACCGCCCGCTCGTGGTCACGCTGCCCCAGGAACGGCTCGGCCGTAGCTCGTCCGACTGGAATGCGTAGCCGCACGCAGCGCGGGGGGCCGGCTCGGCGCAATGCATGGCGACCGCATGAAGCCGCAGCGTGCGGCGGCAACCGCGAGAATCGGGCGGGAGCAGCTCTAGGGCGGCCACCCAGGCCGTCCCGTTGGCACCGACGTTGCTAATCATTGGGGTGTTTGTAGCCCTGATTTGAGTCGACCGCCATACGACAAGGCGTATCCGCGTCATTTCGTCCGTTGGCCTGGCCTCCGTGGGCCGCCGCGCGAATGCCGTTCACGAACCGCCGGTGGGGTCGGCCGGTCTCGTCCCGCGCGGGAACTGGTCTGCCGGTACCGGTCGTCCGAACAGGTAGCCCTGCCCGAGGGTGCACCCGAGTTGCAGCAGCCCACGCCGCTGCTGCTCGGTCTCCACTCCTTCGGCGACGACCGAGAGTCCGATGGCCCGGGCCAGCCCGATGACGGAGGCGACGATGGCGTAGCTGGCCGTGTCGACGGCCAGCTCGGAGACGAACGAACGGTCGATCTTCAGCTCGTGCAGGGGAAACCGCTTGAGGTAGGTGAGGCTCGAGAAGCCGGTGCCGAAGTCGTCCAGCGCGAGCTGCACCCCGAGGCGGCGCAGGCCCTGCAGTTCTTGCAGCGCGGCGGTCGTGTCGGCGAGCAGCGCTGTCTCGGTGACCTCGAGCATCAGGCGGTGTGGGGCCAGGCCGCTGTCCGCCAGCACCGAGGCGACGAGGTCGGACAGGCCCGGATCGGCGAGTTGCTGGGTCGAGAGGTTCACGGCGATCTGTAGCGGCGCCTCGGCGTCAGAGGGCTGGCCGAAGTCGGGTCGTGCGGCTTCGGTGCAGGCGGCGCGCAGCACCCGGGCCCCGAGTTCGCGGATCAACCCCGACTCCTCGGCGAGCCCGATGAACTCCTCGGGGCCGAGCAGCCCGCGCTCCGGATGCTGCCAGCGGGCGAGCGCTTCGGCGCCCACGAGGCGACCCGAGGCGAGTTCGACGAGGGGCTGGTAGTGCAGCACCACCTCGCCCCGGCGGAGCCCCGTCCGCAGCTCGTTGACCACCCGCAGCCGGTCGACGGCTTGCTGCTCGCCCGCGTCCGAGAGCACCTCGTGGCAGGCCCGCCCACGCACCTTCGCCCGATGCATCGCGAGCTCGCCCCGCTGCAGGAGATCCTCCGGACGGAGCGCATCGGCCATGGTGACGGCGACTCCGATGCTGGCGGTCACCACGACCTCCACCCGCCCGCTCCGGCTGGGCAGGTGAACGGGTTCGGCGAGAGCGTGGAGCAGCCGTTCGGCCAGCAGCGCGGCCTCGTTCTCGTTCTCGAGCTCCTCGGTGAGCACCGCGAAGTCGTCCGAACCGAGCCGGGCCACGGTGTCGCCGGCCCGGACGGTGCGTTCCAGCCGCTCGGTGAACTGGCGAAGGAGGTCGTCCCCGCCGTCGGGGCCGACGCTGTCGTTGACGCTGTGGAACTGATCCACGTCCAGCAGCAGCAGCGCGATGACTCCGCCGTGTCGACGGCGTCGGGTGAGCGCGCCGGAGATCCGGTCGAGGAGCAGCGCGCGGTTCGGTAACCCGGTCAACGCGTCGTGCAGGGCGAGCCGCTCGAGTTCGGCCTCGGCCCGCTTCCGCTGGGTGATGTCGGAGACGAGGACGAGCAGCCCGTCGTGCGGGGCCGGCAGGCGCAGCGGCGTCGTCGTGACCAGCAGGTGACGTTCCTCGCCGTCCTGCCGCCGGTACGGGATCTCGTAGCTGCCGCCCTGCCCGGCCAGCCGTCGCTCCCGCGCCGAATGCACGAGCGACATCGCTCGATCGTCGAGCCACTGAGTCAGCTGACCGCTCATCAGCTGCTCGTGGGGGACGCCCGACAGTTCGGACATCCGATGGTTGACGTAGGTGGCCCGGCCCGTCGCGTCCACCAGGGCGATGCCGTCGCCGGTGGTCTCGACGATCAGCCGGGCGTCGGCGCCGGCGGCGACCAGGGAACGCCACCGGCCCTCGCTGGTCCGCAGCAGGTCCATGGCTTCGGCGGCCGCCGAGATGTCGGTACCGACGCCGAAGACGCCGGTGATTCGGCCGCCCTCGCGCACCGGCCGGTAACGGAGGTCGAACCGACGGCCCTGCATGTCGAGCGTTATGTCGACGTCCTCGCCGGCCAGGGCGCGGCGGACCGCGTCGGCGGCGGCCTCCGCGCGCGGCCCAAGGGAGAAGATCGAGCTCCCGACCACGGTGTCCGCGTCGATACCGAGATCCTCGAGCTCCCGTCCACGGGCGGAGGTGACGATGCCCGCGGCGTCGAGCGAGAAGACGATGACGGGGCTGTTGTCGACGATGACGCGGAGCTGGTCGGCAACGGTCTCAGCCTGTCGGCGGGCGGTCTGTTCATCGGTGAGGTCCCGGGCGGCGAGCGCGATCCCGCGCACGGCGGGGTCGTCGCGCAGGTTGACCGCCGTCACCTCGAGCAGCCGGTACGTCCCGTCGGCGGCCTGCACGCGACAGGTCGTCGGCACCGGTTCGGGCCCGGCCAGCACCTTGCCGACGGTGACCTGAAGCGCCTCCCTGTCCTCCGGGTGGACACAGCCGAACAGGTCGAGCGAATGGAGCTCGGCCGGGCTGTACCCGAGGAGCCGGTTCACCGACGGACTGGCGTAACTGATGCGTCCGGCCTGATCGAGCAGGCAGCTGAGATCAAAGGTGATGTCGAGCAACGCCGCGTAAGGGGCTGCGTCCGGCCCGACGGGGATGGCCCGGGCGTCCCGCCAGGAGGCCAATGGAGGCGAGCCCGTCGCGCCGGCATCTGCCACGGGTGCTCCTTCGCTCGTCGGTCGTCCCGTGAGCGATGTGCCCGCCGAGACGCACTTCGTGTCCGCGGGCGGAGCCTATGGTCGAATCGGCCGGTCTCTCGTCGACGTGCGCCGCGTCGGGGTGGGCGTCCCAGTCAGGACGTAGGCGGTGCTCCCGGCGGCGGTGGTGGCCACGCCGTGCCGTCGGGCCGGAGGAGGGTCGCCTGGGCGGAACTGCCCGCTCCCGGCCCGGTCGGCGGAGGGGGGCCGGAGGGCTGGCCCTGGTTCTGCGGCTGCCACGGGTTCTGGGACTGCCACTGGTTCTGGGGCTGACCCGGCTGGGACTGCCACTGGTTCTGGGGCTGGTTCTGGGGGTGACCCGGCTGGGACTGCGGCGGCTGGGGCTGATCGGGCTGGGGCGGCTGGAACTGTCCCGGGGTCTGGATGGTGATCCGGTGGTTCCGGCCACCGGCGCGCAGCACCATGTGCAGCAGGTTCAGCACGACCCCATCAAGGAGGAACCACAGCAACATGACGGCGGCCAGGTCGCCGATGAACAGCATGGTCAGGCCGGCCCCGGTGCTGCCCCCGCCGAGGCTGATGGACGTCAGTGGCAGGTTGCCGCCGACGAAGAAGACGTAGTTGGTCCACAGGACGTATCCGATGGTCAGCGCCAGCAATGCAGCCGACACCGCCTGGTAGATCGTCTTTCGCTGTCCGACCAGGTCCGGTGTGGTTCGCCGCATGTCGGCCTCCTGACGTTCCGCGGAAAGCGACGCCTTGCTTCCACGGGGAGCAAATGTTCGCATTGCCCAGGATGCCGGACAAGCGGTTCGGCGAAAGCCGGCTCGTCAGGTCGGTGGCGGTGAGCCCTCGGACGACCGGCCCTGCGGCAGGGGAAAGAGCCGGGTCGCGTCGCCGGATGCGGCCGCCGCCGGGCGCCACGGGACCGGCATCTGCTCACCGACCTCGTTCCCCTCGGTGCTGCGCCGGCTCGGCCACCAGGGCACGCGGACCCCGACGAGCAGGTTCAGCGCCCACCCGAGCACGGCCACCAGAACCACCGACGCCGCCATCATGACCAGCTGCGTGGCCGTCGTCAGGACGCCGAGGCTGACGATGAGCGTCGTCGCACCAGCCGGGGCGTGCGGCGCTCGGATGAGCCGCAGGATGGCCGCGGTGACGGCGACCGAGAGCGCCGCCGCGACGATCCTGGACGGCGTCACGCCCTTCACCACGGCGGGACCGGCCTCGCGCAACCCGAAAGCGAGCAGGCAGCCGAGGCCGACGAGGATGCCGATCCAGTGCGCGACGATCGTGCTCCCGACCGAGTTCTCGGGCGGAAGCGGGCGGGCGAAGAACAGCATCGCGGTGGGGCCGAGGCTGGGGAACAGCAGCGTCTCGTTGGACAGCAGGGCCGCCAAACCAGCGGCCGCGAGCACGGCTAGCGAGCCGAGGAACAGGACGGACGCCGCCGCCGACGCAGGTAGCGCCACACCGGCCCCTCGGCGATGAGGAACGGCGGGGACCGGCGGCACGGCCGTCCGAGACCGGGAACGCAGCACCGGCACATGGTGCCGGACGCCGGGGCGTTACTGCTGCCGATCGGCGTTACTGCTGCCGATCCGGGCTACTGCTGCCGATCCCGGCTACTGCGACTGATCGGCGCTACTGCCGCCGGCGGAGCTACTGCTCCGAATCGGACCGTCCGGCCCGGCGGTCGTCCGGCTCCTGGACCGAGGCGCTTGTGCTGGCGCTTCCGGCTTGGTCGCCGTGCTCGCCGTGCTCGCGGTGGACGGCGTGGACGGCGTGGACGGCGTCGGCCAGGATGCCGCTGGTTGCGGACTCGGACGGACCCTGGACCGTGGTCCCGGAGCCGGGCCAGGTGCCCGGCGCGTTCCCGTCCTCACGGTTGGCGCCTTGATCGTTGCGATCGGGCTGGTTCCTTGCCATACCCGTCCTCTGCCCGCTCGGGACGACTTCGACCATCGGCGTGCCGCGGCCAGCACGCGCCGCCTCACCCAACGTGATCTGTGCAGATCTTGTGGCGCTGACCTGCAGGGATAGCCGCAAGATCCGTACTGATCATCTTCTGTGGGGCTCGGTCAGGGGAGCAGGTGGGCCCAGGTCTCCGGGTTCCGCCGCAGGAGGTCTCGGAAGCTCGTGGCCGGCGAACCGGTGATCTCGCGCACTGCGTCGCTGACCGCGGAGAGCTCGCCGTTCGCGATGGCCTGATACGAGCTGACCCAGCCGGCCACCGCGTAGTCCGGGCCTGCGCCGGCACGGGACGCGTAGGCCTGCTCCTCGGTCTCGTTCTCGTAGCGGACCGGCCGTCCGGTGACCTCGGTGAGGAGCTCCGCCGCCTCGGTGAGGGTGAACGCGGCCGGACCGGTGATGTCGTAGGTCCGGTCGTCGTGCCGTTCTGGCTCGAGCAGGACGCGGGCGGCGACGTCGGCGATGTCGTCCCTCGCCACCGCGGCCACCGCGCCGTCCCCAGCGGGCCCTCGCATGACGCCGTCTGCGCCGGCGAAGGAGGGGATGAAGTCCTGGTACATGCTGTCCCGCAGGAAGGTCGAGGCGAGACCGGTGGCCCGCAGGAGTTCCTCGGTGGCGTAGTGGTCGCGGGCGAACGTGAAGGTGGCGTCCGGGGTGGCGGCCACGAAGGAGAGGTACACGACCCGGGTGACCCCGGCCTCGACGGCCGCGTCGACCACCTGGCGGTGCAGCCGCACCCGCTCCGGGTGTTCCGCGGCGGAGACGAGGAACAGGGTAGAGATGCCCTCGAAAGCGGCGCGGAGCGCCTCGGGGTCGTCGTAGTCGGCGAGCCGGACGGGAGCACCGGCGATCTGCGGCGCGCGGGCCGCGTCGCGCACGATGAGGACCTGCTCGGCCCCCGCCTCGGCCAGACGACGGGCGACTCGGCCACCGATGGCGCCGCTCGCCCCGGTCACGGCGAAGGTCGGGGGAGGGGGAAGGGTCACCGACGACCCCTACCCCCTCAGGTTCCGAAGACCGCGCACCCGCCCGCGTCCCGCCTACTTGGCCTGGTGGGCCAGGTTAGGAACCGGCTCAGCATCCGGACCTGCGCAGTCCCGATCGGCCGCTGCCGAGGGTCGGGCGAAGGCCACCGTCCCGGAGACCCCGTGAGATCGGCGTCGTTCGGCCAGCCGCACGCTTGGCTAGGGACGCGTCACCGCGCCATCGTGGCCGTCCTCGGGAGCGGTGTCCGCTGGTTCGGCCCCGGAACCGCGTACTCGAGACGGTCGTGGCCTACCGGTGCCGAGGCCGCACGTCTGCCGACGGGGCGGAGATGTCAGATGGCGGTGGAGGTGGGATTTGAACCCACGGACGGCTTGCACCGTCACACGCTTTCGAGGCGTGCGCGCTCGGCCACTACGCGACTCCACCGCGGGCTAGCGTACTGGACCCCCGTTCGGTCTCGCCCCGAGTCGATCAACTGCGCTGCCGCAGCCCAAAAGCGGGCGAACCGGGGCAGTTGATCGTCGGACAGACAGCCGCGCCGCCCCCGGCCACGAGCAGCGGGGGTCAGCGGTGTCCGGCGAAGAATTCTTGCAGCAGCGCGGTCGACTCGGCGGCTCGGATGCCGGAGATCACCTCGGCCCGCGAGTTGAGCCGTCGATCACGCACGAGATCCCACAGCGACCCGACCGCACCGGCCTTCTCGTCGTAGGCACCGAACACCAAGCGGCTTATCCGCGACAGCACGATCGCGCCCGCGCACATCGCGCACGGCTCGAGGGTGACCACCAGCGTGCAGCCGTCCAGCCGCCAGGATCCGCGCTGCGCCGAGGCGGCGCGCAGCGCGAGTACCTCGGCGTGCGCGGTCGGGTCTCCGGTCGCCTCACGGGCGTTGCCACCCTTGGCGATCAGGTCGCCGGCGGGGTCCAGCACGACGGCGCCCACCGGCACATCCCCGGTCTTGATGGCGCACTCTGCCTGCGTGAGGGCGAGCCCCATCGCGTCCTCCCACGTGCGGGGCCGTCCCACCGCGGCCTCAGGCCACGCGGATCTCGTCGTGCACGTGGAGGCACCCGGCCCGTTCACACAGTGCGGATACCACGTCGCCGGGGAGCAGCCCCTCCTGAGCACAAAGCTCGAGCAGGACGTCGCCCGAGGTCCCCAGGTCACTCAGCAGGTCGGTGTCGCCGACCGCCTCGGCCTGCGGACGCGGGGTGTCGTCGTCATCCTCGGCGCCGGGCGGCGGGAGGACGGGCAGCGCGTCCGAGAAGATCCGGTTGGCGAGGTCCGACGTCTCGAGCGACCGGCGGTCGGAGAGGAACACCTGCGGGTCGTCGTCACCCTCGATGCGCACGATGCCTAGCCACTCGTCGTCCTCCTCAACGAAGATCACGACGGTGGTGCCGACCCCTTCCCGGAACTCGTCCGTCAGGCTGTCGAGGTCTTCGATCTCGTTGAGTTCGTGCTCCTCGCCACGCCACCCGGATGTATCCCGGGACATCGCAATAGCCGAGTGGGCCACAAGTCCTCCGTGCTCTGCTCGTCGTCGGGACTATGGTGTCTGGAACCTGATTGTCGCCTCGCCGGGCGGGTGCGAATCGCGCTGTTGCGGCGGCGGCCGATGCGCACCTGGCTCCCGACATACCGGACCCGCGGGACGTTCCCGACCGCACGAGTCCTCGGCAGCCGTACCGCCGGGCCGGGAAGGCCAAACACCGAACGGGGAGCGCAGCGCGCCGCTCTCCGGAAAACCCGCGATTCAGCTGCGCAGCCCGGGGCAGGGCGTTCGTAGGCAGCCGCGGCTCACGAAGAGCCGTACGACGCAGACGAAGGGAACTTCATGACCGACCGATTGACCGCTTCACGTGCCATGCACGATCTGGGCCTCGCAGCGTGGTTCGGAGGATCGCTGATGGGCGCCATCGGCGTCAACGGCGCGGCAGCCGACGTCGACGACCCCCGCCAGCGGGCCAGGGTCGCCAACGCCGGCTGGGCCCGGTGGACCCCGTTCAACGCCGTTGCCATCGGCGCGCACCTGATCGGCGCCGTGCAGCTGGCCCGTCGGGACAAGGGTCGGGTCGCCGCGCAGAGCGGCGTGGCCAGCAACACCGCCACGAAGACGGTGCTTACCGGTGCCGCGCTGGCGGCCACGGCCTACTCGCGGGTCCTCGGCCAGCGCGTGATGGCGGCGGGCGACGTCCCGGTCGCTGGCGGCACCGACCCGCTGCCGCAGACGCCCCCGGACGTCGCGAAGGCGCAGAAGCAGCTCAAGGTGTTGCAGTGGGCGCTCCCGGCCCTCACCGGCGGAATGATCGTGACGACCTCGCTCGCCGGTGAGCTCGAGCGGCCGCAGGAGACCGCCCTCGGCGTGCTCCGTGCCGTCCCGGGTCGCGTTGGTGCCGGCGCCGCCGGTCTCGGCGAGAGCCTCAAGCAGGTCATCAGCTAACCGTTCGCCATGTGACGCGCGGCGCACGCGCGGCGCTCTCGGGCACCGGACCGAATACTGGTCCGGTGCCCGTCGCCGCTTCTCAGGACAATCCTGAGCCCCAGCGCCGTCTCGGCAGCGCCGCGCGCCGGGTGATCACGCGCGACGCGCTGGGGGTGGGCCTGGCCGTCGGGACCAGCGGGCTCACGTTTGGCGCCGCCGGCGCTGCCGCGGGCTTGTCCGTGCTGCAGTGCTGCGCGACGTCCCTGCTGATGTTCACCGGAGCCAGCCAGTTCGCGCTCATCGGCGTCCTCGGCAGTGGCGGATCTGCTGTCGCCGGCGCGATCAGCGCGGTCGCGCTCGGCACCCGGAACAGCTTCTACGGCATCCGCCTCGCGTCCCTGCTGCGCCTGCGCGGCGCCCGGCGTTTGGTCTCGGCCCAGATCGTGATCGACGAGACGACCGCGATGGCCACCGCGCAGAGCGGACCTGAGTCGAGTCGCCTGGCCTTCTTCATCACCGGGATCAGTCTGTATGTGACCTGGAACCTGGCGACGCTGGTCGGCGCGGTGACCGCGGGAGCGGTCGGTGATCCGGACAGCTTCGGCATCGACGCCGCGGTGCCGGCCGCGTTCCTCGCCCTCGTCGCGCCGCGGCTGCGGGGGGCCCAGGAGCGGCGTACGGCGCTCCTCGCCGTCCTCATCGGTCTGGCGGCCGTCCCGGTCACGCCGGTCGGGGTGCCGGTGCTGCTGTCGGCCCTCGCCGTCGCCCCCGTCCTGTTCCGACGGAACGGCACGGGCGCGTGATCTGGCTCGCCGTCCTCGGGGCCGCGTTCGGGTGCTACCTGCTCAAGCTCGGCGGCCTGCTGGTGCCCGCCCGGGTGCTGCGGCAGCCGACCGTCCAGCGGGTCGCCGAACAGCTGCCGGTGGCGTTGCTGATGGCGCTCGTGGCCGTCGGGACCCTGGCCGACGGTCGGTCGCTCGTGCTCGACGCCCGCGTCGCAGGGCTTGCGGCGGCCGTGGTCGCGCTGTTCCTCCGGGCGCCGTTCCTCGTCGTGGTCGTGGTCGCGGCGGGGACGACGGCGCTGGTCCGGTTGATCTGACCAGTCGGGCTCAGGCGGCGCCGGCCGCTGAGTCCTCGCCACCGCCGTGGTCGGGCGGGACGTCCGGGCATGGCTCGAGCAGTCCGCGAGCCGCCACGGTCTCGAGCGACAACGTCTTGTAGCCGACCTCGAGGGACTCGCCGAAGTAGCTGAGCAGATATTGGCGCCGGCAGCCCTGGGTCTCGGCGTAGCCGCGCATCATCTCGACCCGCCCGCCTGTTCGAGCCGGTCGATGAGCCCGTGGTGAGGAGGTCGGTGCTCTCCGAAGTGGCAGGGACCGGGCGGCGGGAGCTTTCGTTCCGAAAGGAGTTCAGAACACGGCCAAGCCGTCGTCGCGAAGGACGCGCTCGAACTCGGTGCCCTCGTCGGCGGGCAGCGCCGTGAACGAGACGTGGTCTTCGGTGACCTGCTCGACCGCGTCGACCATCGTCGTCAGGGCGGCGTCCGGATCGATGCCCTCGTCGAACAGCACCCCGACGACCGGCCAGGTGCGCCCGTTCGGTTCGTCGACCTGCACGAGCAGCATGGTGACGCGTCGAACCCCGGCCGTCTGCTCGGCGACCCCACGGAGGGCGTCCAGCAGTTCGGACGGCGGATCGACCGGTTTCCCGGCGCGGAAGCGGGTGGCGGGGCCGAGGTCGTACGCCTCCTCCACCGGTGCTCCCTTGGCCAACAGCTTCAGCCGGTCGATGACGGCCGGCGGCAGCAGCACGCCGCCTTCGCTGGACGCGTCGAGGGCGAGACCCGCCCCGTCCGGCCAGCCCTGCAGCAGGTCGGCCAGCATCGATTCGTGCCAGACCGGCCGGTCCTCGTCGGGGAACCACTCGGTCATCCGCTGCACGGAGGTGAAGGCGACCACGTAGTTGGTGCCCTCGTTCTCGATCAGTGGAAGGGCGAGCTCGCTCCCGGGTTCGAGCTGGCGCCGGCCGGGCTCGTCGCCCGCCAGATCGGGCGGCAGTGGCACGCACAGCTCAGCCCGCACCAAGGTCCGCATCAGCAGCGAACCGTCCCCCGACTCGCGGGACAGCGTCAGCACCTCGGCGAGCTCGTCCGGCCCCGCGACGTCCTCGGGGGCCAGCGGCAACGGAGCCGACGGATCACTGGACTGGCCGGACCCACTGGACTGGCCGGACCCACTGGGGTCGGCCGGCGCAGACCTCGGGGTCTCCGGCAGGCGTTCGTACATCGACACGGCCGCTCCTCAGCTCGTTTGCAGCCTGGCTCGCCGCCCAGCCTGCCAGGACCGCCGCCGCGGAGCGTGGAGGGGGCGTCCGACATGTGCAGAAGTGCGGAGAAGGGGCAGTGCTGAAGGGTGGATCCGCGCAGCTCCGGCGACTTGCTTGCCCCGAGCCCCGGCGACACGTTCACCCCGGGCCTCGGCGACTCGCCTGCACTGAGCCTGGCGCCCTTCCCGGGCACGCATCCGGCCGCGCTCGCCGGCCCGCCGGTCGACTGGCGCGCTCTGCACCGCGTCCTCGTGGTCCGCCTGGACAACCTGGGCGACGTCGTCCTGACCGGTCCGCTGATCCGGGTGGTCCGGGCCGCGTTAGGCCCTGGCGCACGGTTGGATCTGCTGGCGAGCCCTGGCGGTGCACAGTTGGCACCTCTGCTGCCGGGGCTGGACGACGTGCTGGTCGAGCGGGTGTCGTGGCAGGACGCGAACGGCTCACTCACGCACGACCCGCAACGGGAACTCGCGCTGGCCGAGCGGATGCGGGGCTACGACGCCGTCGTCATCTCCACTTCGTTCTCCCAGAGCCCGTGGCCCGCTGCCTACGCCGCCTATCTCGCCGGCGTGCCGGTCCGCATCGGACAGTCCCGCGAGTTCGGCGGCAGCCTGCTCACGCACTGGGTGCTACCGGCGGTGGACGACGAGGTGGCCCACCAGGTGGACCGTTCGCTGCGGATGATCGCCGCGGCCGGCGTGCCGTTCGACGGATCCGCCTTGGAACTCGAGCTCCCCAAAACGGGGGCGCCGGTGTCCGAGCCCTACGTCTTACTTGCGCCCGGGGCGTCCGCCCCCTCCCGTCGGTATCCGCGGTTTCGAGCTGTGACCAATCTGCTCCGCGGCGAGGGCCTCCGGGTCCTGGTAGTCGGACCGGAGAAGGAGCGGGACCTCCTGGTGGAGGTCAGCGGGGGTGTCGACGCGCTCGTGGGCGAGCTGGACGTGCCCGGGCTCGCGGGCGCGGTGGCCGCGGCCGACCTCGTCGTGACCAACAACTCCGGCTGCCTGCACCTGGCCGACGCCTACCGCGTCCCCTCGGTGGTTCTGTTCGCCGGGACCGAGAGCCTGTCCCAGTACGCCCCTCGTGCCGGGGCCGCCACGGTCTTGTCCCGTCCGGTTCCGTGCAGCCCCTGCCGGTCCTTCGCCTGCCCGTACGCCCAGGAATGCCTCGACGTGCCGCCGGAACAGGTGGTGGGCGCGGTCCTGGCCCGCCTCGGCCGGATCGCCATCGGCGGCTTGGCCAAGCGGGACAAGCGGCGCAAGCGTCAGGCCGACGGCGGCCGGCCCACCGTGGCGCGCGGCGAGTCGGAGGCGGCAGCGTGAAGGTCCTGACGTGGCACGTCCACGGCTCGTACCTCTGGTACCTCTCGCAGGTTGATGTCGAGTGGTATCTGCCCGTCAAGGACGGGCGTCCCGAGGGCTACGGAGGCCGGAGCGGCTCTTTCGCCTGGCCGGACAACGTCCACGAGGTGCCGGCCGACGAGGTCCGCGCCGAGGACTACGCCGTCGTCCTCACGCAGTCGTTGCGTAACTGGCAGGTCGACCGGCACGAGATCCTGTCTCCGGAGCAGCTGCGCGACCTGCCCCGCATCCACATCGAGCACGATCCGCCGAAGGCCTGGCCGAACGAGTCCCTGCACCCGGTGCAGGACCCCGAGACCCTTTTGGTGCACGTCACCCCCTTCAACGCCTTGATGTGGGAGAGCGGGGAGACGCCGACCGCCGTCGTCGACCACGGCGTCGTCGTGCCGGACGGGTTGGAATGGACGGGCCGGCTCGAGCGCGGGATCACCGTCGTCAACAACCTCGGACGGCGCGGCCGCCGACTCGGCCCGGACGTCTTCCGCCGGATGGCCGACGCGGTCCCGCTCGACCTCGCCGGCATGAACAGCGACGAGTTCCCGGAAGGCATCGGCGACATCGGCCTCAGCGACCTGCACCGCCGCCTCGGGGAGTACCGCTTCTTCCTCAACCCGATCCGGTACACCTCGCTCGGGCTGGCGGTCTGCGAGGCGATGTCCCTCGGTCTCCCGATCCTCGGACTCGCCACCACCGAAATGGCGGTCGCTGTGGAGTACGGCGTCAGCGGCTACGTCGAGACCGACCCCGCGAAGCTGGTCGAGCACGCCCGGCGCCTGCTTCGTGACCCGTCGGAGGCGGCCGCGCTGTCCGAGGGCGCGCGCAAGCACGCCGCCGAACGCTTCGGCATCGATCGCTTCGCCCGCGACTGGCGGCAGGTCCTGGACCGGGCGGCAGCCGGCGAGGCGGTGGCCGGATGAACCCCTTCGACATCGTCGAGCGGATCTCCGAGCTGTCCGTCCTCGTGGTCGGCGAACCCATCCTGGACGGCTGGTTGTCCGGCGACTCGCTCCGGTTGTCCCGCGAGGCGCCGGTGCAGGTCGTCGACGTCGACACGGCGCGGTTGCTGCCCGGCGGCGCCGGCAACTCCGCGGTGAACCTCCACGCGCTCGGCGCGGAGGTGCGCCTGCTCGGCGCGGTCGGCGACGACCGGGACGGGGACCTGCTCCGCGACGCACTGCGCGAGCGACGGATCCGCACCGACGACGTCGTGGTCGTCCCGGGGCGGCGCACCCTCGCCAAGCGTCGCATTCTCGCCGGGGAGCAGATGCTGCTCCGTTACGACGAGGGCGACGCGCTCCCGCTGCCTACCGACGCGGAGGACCGTTTTCTCGACCGGCTCGAGGCGCTCTACCCCCTCGTCGACGTGGTGGTGGTCAGCGACTACGACCTCGGTCTGTTGACCCCCCGCATCCGGCACCGGATCGCCGCCCTGCAGCGGCGCGCTCCGGCCGTGCTCGTCGTCGACGCCCGTGACCCAGGTCGTTGGCGGGATGCAGGAGCCGTCGCGGTGAAGCCGAACGTCGGCGAGATCGAACGCCTTCTCGGCCGGTCGCTGCCCTCCGACGACCGCGTCGCGGCGGTGGAGGCGGCCGCCGACGAGCTGTTGGACCGCACCGGCGCGGACCTGGTCGCCGCGACCGTCGACGTCGACGGTGGGGTGCTGCTCGAGCGCGGGCGGCCGGCCTACCGGTTGTGGGCGCGTCCGACCGCCGCCAGCCATGCGGCCGGGGCCGGGGACTCCTTCACCGCCGCGCTCGCGCTCGCATTGGGCGCCGGAGCTGACGCCGTCGTCGCCGGTGAAATCGCTACTGCCGCGGCGGGCGTGGTCTGTGGACGCTCGGCCACCGTGGCGTGCACCGCCGACGAACTCCGGGCCGCGCTCCTTCAGGGCGCCGCCCACGGGGACACGATCCTCGACCTGAACCGACTCGGCGCCGTCGTGCGGGCGCACCGGCTGCGGGGCCGCCGGGTCATCGTGACCAACGGCGTCTTCGACGTGCTCCACCGCGGTCACGTCACCTACCTCAATCAGGCGAAGGCGCTCGGGGACGTGCTGGTCGTCGGGTTGAACAGCGATGACTCGGTCCGCCGGCTGAAGGGCCCGGAACGTCCGCTCAACCCGTCCGACGACCGGGCCGCCGTCCTGTCCGGGCTCTCCTGCGTCGACCACGTGGTGGTCTTCGACGGCGACACCAGCGTCGACGTCATCGACGTCGTCCGGCCCGACGTCTACGTCAAGGGCGGCGACTACACGCCGGAGATGCTGCCGGAGGCGCCCGCGGTCAGCTCGATCGGTGGGGAGATCGTGATCCTGCCGTACCTGGAGGACCGGTCGACCACCGGACTGGTGAGCCGGATCCGCGCGGGTCGTCGCTCGAACGCCTCCGACGACAAGGGCGACGCGGACCCCGTGCCCTCCCGCTCGTGACCGGACCGCTGCCCGTCCCCGAACCGCTGCCCGCGGCGTGGACGTCGAGATCCTGCCGCACCCGTCGGGAGCGGGGGTCGCCGAGAACCGGGCGTTCCTCCTCGGTCAGGCCCGTGCGCCCTACGTGCTGGTCCTCGACGATGACATCGTGCTGGAGCCGGAGTCGCTCGCCCGGATGCTGGATGCGATGGGTCGGCTCCGCGTCGGCTCCGTCGCGATGGCGACGACCGGCCTGTCGTTCGTACGCGCTCGTGCTCGAGCGCGGGTGAAGCCTGTGGACGACTGCGCCCATGCCGGTGTGAGCGGGATAACCTCGTATTCAACCGGGACAAAGCTGACGTTGTGACTCGCGCCCGTGGCTGGGTGGGTTTGAGGGTCCCGGGGGGCGGGGCACTCGCAGTTCAGTCGCCGTTGGCACGGTCGTTACACGCTGCTCGATGTGGAGGAGGTTCCGCGCGTTGACCACTGAGAGTCGCTCTGTGCGTCCGCGCAACGCGTCCGCCCGCACCGAGCCGGACGCGAGCCCTGCCGGGGCCGCGCCGTCCGACGCGCCGACCGCAGTTGATGCGGGCGCTCCCGTGCGCCGTCGCCGACCACAGCAGGCGCGCCGCTCCGACCGCAGCGTCGCACCCCGTCGTCCCCGCCCGGACGGCAGCGCGGCACCCCGTCGTCCCCGTCCGGCTACCGGCGCCGGCGGACCGGGTCGTCCCCGCCGGCCGGGCCCTCCGGCTGGACGGCGCGGCCGACCACCTCGCCGGCGTGTCCCGCACGGCGTCCTCGTCGGCATCGTCGCGGTGACGCTCGCCGTGGTCAGCAGCGTCGCGGGCATCACGGTGGCCCAACGCAGCGGCACCACCGGCATTCACTACATGCAGGTCGGCGCCGGTGGCACGGACGGCGGCAACGCCGCCAGCAACGCGATCTTCAACGGGACCGGGAGTTCCGTCGCCACCGGCGGCAGCGGGGGGACCCCCGCCGCGCTGCCCAATGTCGCCCCGCTGAAGAATCGGGTCGACCCCGATGTGTTCCTCATCGCCAAGCAGCCGGTGACCCCGGCGCAGGTGGCCGCGGTGCGTAAGGCGACGAAGGCCGACAGCCTGCTGCAGGTCGACGGTGCCCACATCAAGCTCGGCAAGGGCAGCACGCAGGCTGTCGGAGTCGATCCCTCCACCTTCCGCAACTACGCGCCGGACAACACCGCGCAGGTGGACCAGCTGTGGCAGCGCCTCGCCACCGGCGACGCCGCGGTCGCCCACACCGTGGGCAGTGCGCTCGGCGTGAAACTCGGTGACACGACACCGATGGGTCGCGCGACGCAGAAGCAGGTTCGGGTCGGCGCCTTCGCCACGACCCGGCTGGCCGGCGTCGGGGTGGTCGTCGACCGCAGCCGTTCGGCCGATCTCGGACTCATCCCGGGTGCGGCGCTGATCATCAAGTTGGGCAAGGACGCTGACCCGGTCGCAGCGGCCGCGGCCGCCCAGCAAGCGGTGCCCGGTGCCAACGCGGACGCCCTGCGCTTCGTCATCGACACCGGTGTCTCCGGCGGCTCGACCGTCTCCGGCGGGGTTCCGGTGCTCGGCCGCGGCTGGACGTTGCCGTTGCGGCCCGGGACGTTCGTGCTCAGCCAGCGGTACGGCGTCCGGAACGGGCGGGACTCGAACGGCCACCCCGGCATCGACCTCGCGGCCCCGCTCGAGACGCCGATCTACGCAGCCTCCGAGGGTGACGTGCTCTATTCGGGTCCCGCGCAGGGCTTCGGCAACTGGGTCGTCCTCCAGCATCCCGGAGGCGTCGAGACCGTCTACGGCCACATGAAGTTCCAGGACCTGCTCGTTCCGGCGGGCGCCCACGTCAAGACCGGGCAGAACATCGCTCGGGTCGGCTCGGAAGGCATGTCCACCGGGTCGCACCTGCACTTCGAGGTGCACATCAACAACCAGCGGACAGACCCGATCGCCTTCCTCAACGCCCAGGGCGTCACCGAGGTCCGCTGAACCCCAGGCTGACGCGGCGAGGACTACCCGGCGGCGGTGTGCCCGGCGTCGAAGCCGGCAGGCGGCGGGGTCTGGCAGGCTAGTGGCGATGTCTCAACCACCCTCCTCCGCTGGGCCGGCCCGCAGCCGGCTGCCGCTGCGCACCCGGCTGGCGCTGGTGGCCGAGCGGGCCGCCTCGGGAACTTCGCGCCGCCTGGGTCGCGGCTCCGGCGAGATGATCGGCGGCAAGATCGCGCTCAAGGTCGACCCCGAGGTGCTCGCGTCCGTCGCGTCCGGCCGTCCCGCCGCCTGCGTCAGCGGGACAAACGGCAAGACGACCACCACCCGGTTGCTCGCCGCTGCCCTCGGCGTGAACGGACCGGTGGCCAGCAACTCGGGTGGCGCGAACATGACGGCCGGCGTCATCCACGCGCTGGCCCGTCCTCCGCTGACCAGCCCGGCCGCCCTGGAGGTCGACGAGATCTGGCTGCCGCAGGTCGCGCGTGCGGTCCGGCCGCGCGCAATCGCGCTGCTCAACATCAGCCGCGACCAGTTGGACCGCTCCAACGAGACCCGCCGGATCGCCGCCCTCTGGCGCACGCTCGGTGCCGAGCTCGGCACCGGTCCGGACGGCTGTACCGCGGTAGCGAATTGCGACGACCCGCTGGTCGTGTACGCGGCGGAGGGCTTCGCCCGGCAGGTGTGGGTCTCGGCCGGTCAGAACTGGACCGCCGACGCGATGGTCTGCCCGGTGGACGCGGCGTTGCTCACCCGGGACGGTCTGGCCTGGTCCTGCGGCTCGTGCGGGTTCGCCCGGCCGACCCCGGAGATCGTGGTCACCGGCATCGACTCGCTGGACTGGCGCGGCCGCCCGCTGAAGGTGGCCCTCACGCTCCCCGGGCGCGTCAACGTCGGCAATGCAGCGATCGCCGCCGCGACCGCCGAGACCTTCGGGCTCGACGTGGACCGGGCGCTGGGAGCCATGGCCTCCCTCGACGCCGTGCAGGGGCGCTACTCGATCGCGCCGATCGCGCCCGGACGGCGGGCCCGGCTGCTGCTCGCGAAGAACCCGGCCGGCTGGGTCGAGATGCTCGAGCTCCTCGACAGCGGGCCGCGGCGTCCGGTGATCGTCGACTTCAACAGCCGAACCGCTGATGGCCGTGACCCCTCCTGGCTGTGGGACGTGCCGTTCGAGCGGCTGGCCGGCCGGCAGGTGCTGGTCTGCGGGGAACGCCGCGAAGACGTGGGAGTTCGGCTCGCCTACGCCGATGTCCCGCACGTCCTGCACGATTCGGTCGAGTCCGCCGCTCGCAGCGCCGATCTGCTCGAGGGGGACGACCTGATCGACGTGGTCGCGAACTACACCGCCTTCCGTGACCTGCTGCGCCGAGTCGAACCGGCCGGTGCCACCGCGCCGAGCCGCGCGGAGCCGGTGCGATGAGCGTCCCCGAGGGCGGCCCGGGCAGCGGCACAGGCTTCCTCGGCAGCCGCGACGCCGCAGGCCGCCCGCAGCCGGAGACGCAGACCTCGCCCGAGCCCACTGCATCGGGTAGCCCGTCGGCCACTCGCATCGCGCTCGTCTACCCGGAGTTGCTCGGCACCTACGGCGACGGTGGCAACGCCCTCGTCCTCAGCCAGCGGCTGCGCTGGCGGGGGCTCGACGCCGAGGTCGTGTCCGTGCCCGCCGGCGAACCGGTCCCGACGTCCTGCGACATCTACCTGCTGGGCGGCGGTGAGGACGAACCGCAGGTGCTGGCGGCCGAGGGGATGCGTCGTGGGTCGTCGCTGCTCCGGGCCGTCGAGGGCGGGGCGATGGTCTTCGCCGTCTGCGCCGGCTTCCAGATCGTCGGGGAGACCTTCCTGGGTGCCGACGGCAAGCAGCACGACGGCGTGGGGCTGCTGGGCCTCGAGACCCGGCGGACCTTCGGCGGCGCGGGTGAGCCGACGCCTCCGCGCGCCGTCGGGGACATCGTCGTCGAACCCGAGCCCGAGTTCGGACTGCCTCTGCTGCTCGGCTACGAGAACCACGGCGGACGGACGAGGCCCACTCCGGACGCGCCGGGCCGGCGGCTCGGGGTCGTCCGCAAGGGCATCGGCAACGGCACACCCGACCGTGCCGAGGGCCACGTCGCCGACGTCGGGCAGGGGCGGGTCCTCGCGACCTACCTGCATGGCCCGGTGCTGGCGCAGAACCCGGCGCTCGCCGATCTGCTGCTGCGCTGGGTGCAGCCGGACCTTCCCGAGCTGGCCGGACCCGCGGAAGCGGAACGGCTGCGCTCGGTCCGGCTTCGGGCCCTCGATGTCGCCTGAGCTGCGGCGGCGGCCGTCAGGGCCGGCCGTCCGCGCCGACCGTCAGGTCTCCAGCAGGATCGTGACCGGTCCGTCGTTGACCAGGGACACCTGCATGTCCGCCCCGAACCGTCCGGTGGCCACCGGAGCACCCCGGCGACGCAACTCCTCGACGACCTCGTCCACCAGCGGTTCGGCGACCGGCCCCGGCGCAGCGGCGTTCCAGGACGGGCGCCGACCCTTGCGGGTGTCGGCGTACAGGGTGAACTGGCTGACCACGAGCAGCGGGGCACCGCAATCCGCGGCGGAGCGCTCGCCGTCCAGGATCCGGAGCGTGTGCACCTTGGCGGCCAGCGCGATCGCCTGATCCGGCCCGTCGGTGTGGGTCACGCCGACGAACAGCAGCAGGCCGGGGCCGATCCCCCCGGTGACTTCTCCCGCGACGGACACCTCCGCAGCGGCCACCCGCTGCACGACTGCCCGCATGCCGTCATCCTGCCTGCCGTGCGGCGCACCGATTCTGTCGGAGGCTCGTCCTAGCCTTCTCGCGTGCTCCTTCTTCACACCTCTGACTGGCATCTCGGCCGCTCGCTGCACCGGGTCGACCTGCGCGACGCCCAGGCCGCCTTCCTCGACTCGTTGGTCGAGGTGGTGCGCCGCGAGAAGGTCGACGCGGTCCTCGTCGCCGGCGACGTGTACGACCGGGCGATTCCGCCGGTCGAGGCGGTGGCGGTCTGCGAGGACGCGCTCTTCCGGCTGCGGGAGGCCGGGGCCCGGGTCATCGTCACCAGCGGCAACCACGATTCGGCGCGCCGGCTGGGCTTCGGCAGCCGGCTGGTCGACGCGTCGGGTGTGCACCTGCGGACGTCGGCGGCCGACGTCGCCGCGCCCGTGCTGCTCGAGGACGCGGCCGGTGCGGTCGGGATCTACGCCCTGCCCTACCTCGAGCCCGAGGCGGCCCGCTACGACCTCCCGGCGGCGCCGGACGGGTCACCCGGCCAGCCGGGTCGGGATCACACGTCGGTCCTGCAACGGGCGATGGACTGCGTCCACGCCGACCGGCGGGCTCGTCGGCTGGGCCGGGCCGTGGTGCTCGCGCACGCGTGGGTCACCGGCGGTCACGTCAGCGAGAGCGAACGGGACATCGCGGTCGGTGGTGTCGGGTCGGTGCCCGCCCACCTGTTCGGCGGGGTCGACTACGCCGCGCTCGGGCACCTGCACGGGCCGCAGGTGCTCGAGGACGGTCTGCGGTACAGCGGCTCGCCGCTGGCCTACTCCTTCTCCGAGGCGGCGCATCACAAGGGCAGCTGGCTGGTCGAGCTCGACGGCTCGGGCCTCCATCGGGTGGAGAAGGTCGAGGCGCCGCGGGGCCGCCGGCTGTCGTCCGCGCGCGGCACCGTGGACGACTTGCTGACCTCGCCGCGGTACCGCGACCAAGAGGATCACTTCTTGTCCGTCGTGTTGACCGACGCCGCCCGGCCGGAGGACGCGATGCGCCGGCTCAGACGCCGGTTCCCGCACGTGCTGGTCCTCGACTGGCAGCCGGAGGGCGGGCTGGAAGATGACCGCACCTATCGCGCCCGGGTCCGTGGCCGCAGCGACGCCGAGGTGACCGAGGGGTTCGTCACGCACGTCCGCCGGACAGCGGCCAACGAGATCGAGCGGGGTCTGCTCGCCGAGGCGCTGGCCGATGGTGCCCGGGCCGAGGCTACGGCCTGATGCGCCCGCACCAGCTCCGGCTCACCGCCTTCGGCCCGTTCGGCGGCGAGGTCGACGTCGACTTCGACGCCATGGCCGCGGGCGGCCTGTTCCTGCTGCAGGGGGACACGGGCGCGGGAAAGACGAGCATCCTCGACGGTCTCGCCTTCGCCCTCTACGGGCAGGTGCCCGGCCAGCGGTCCGGTGCGCGGCGGCTCCGTTCCGACCATGCGGATCCGGGGGTGCGGACGTCGGTCGAGCTGGAGGTGACGATCGGCCGTCGCCGGCTGCGCGTCAGCCGGTCGCCGGAGCAGGAGCGGCCGAAGCAGCGCGGTGCGGGCACGACTCGTGATCCGGCAAAGGTGCTGCTCCAGGAGGCGGTCGACGGGGGCTGGCGCACCGTCTCCACCCGCGTCGGCGAGGTCGATGCCGAGCTGCTCGGCCTGCTGGGGATGTCGGCCGACCAGTTCCACCAGGTGGTGCTGCTGCCGCAGGGGGAGTTCGCCCGGTTCCTCCGGAGTGACGCCGCGGAACGTGCCCATCTGCTGCAGCGGCTGTTCTCGACCGACCGGTTCCGGCGCGTGGAGGAGTGGCTGGCCGACCGCCGGCGGGCCTGCACGGCCGAGCTCGAGGCGGCGGTGGCGGGCGTGCAGCGGTTGGCCGCCCGGGTCGCGCAAGCCGCGGGTGTCGACGAGCCGCCGGTCGCGCACGACGAGCTTCCGGCGGCGTCCTGGGCCGGCGAGCTCGCGGTGGCCGCCGTCGGGGCCGCCGAGGCGCAGCAGGCCGAGGCGGAAGCGGCGGGCAGCTGTGCCGCCGAGGCGGAGCGCCGCCTGCGGGAGACGCAGGACCTGCAGCGGCGGCAGCGCCGGCGCGCTGAGTTGCTGGAGCGGCAGGCCGGGGTGGAGCGGGGTCGCCCGCTGGTGACCGCGTTGCTCAGCGGTCTGGATGCGGCGCGGCGGGCGTTGGCCGTGCAGTCGGACCTCGAGCAGGTCGCCCGTCGCCGAGTGACGGCGGAGCGGCTCCGCACCGAGCTGCGGCAGGCCTACGCCGGGGTCGCGGCCCTCGTCCCATCAGCCGCCGGGCCCGACGAACTGCGCCGGGACGGGGAGCGGCGCCGACGCCTCCTTGGCCAGCTGGATGCGGCTCAGCGGCTCGAGGACGACCTGGTCGCCGAGCGTGAGCGGAGCGCGGTGGCGCATCGGGCGGCCGCGGCCGCGGGCAGCCGTGCGGAGCGACACCGCCGGGAGCTGGCCGACGTGCCTGCGCGGATCGAGCACCTTCGGGCGGCCGTCGACGACGCCGTTGAGGCTCAGCTCCGCGTCCCGGAAGTCGAGTCGGAACGTCAGCGGCTCCTGCGGGCGGCGCGTGCGGCGTCCGCGCTGACCGTGGCTCGACAGCGCCGATCCCAGGCGGCGGAGACGTTGCTCACCGCTCGGGAGACGTCGGCCCTTCGCCGTGAGGAAGCCGCCCGGCTGCGGGTCGAGCGCTACGACTTCATGATCGCCGAGCTCGCCGCGGGTCTTGTCGATGGGGATCCTTGCGCCGTCTGCGGCGCCACCGAACATCCCGACCCGTCGGACGTGCGTGGATCCCGCGTCACCAAAGAGCAGGAGGACGCCGCGCGCGCCGCCGCGGACGAGGCTCAGCACGTGGTCGCCGACCTGTCGGCGGCAGTCGCGGGCCTCGATGCCGAGATCGCCGGCCTGCAGCAGTCGCTCGTCGACGCCGATGCCTCGGACCAGTCGGCCGAGACGCTGCAGCGGCTGGTCGCAGAGGCAGGGACCACCGTCGCCGCGCTCCGCTGCCGGTCCGAGGCCGCCGACGCGTTGCGCCGACAGCTCGACGAGGCCCAACAGGCCGAGCGGAACCTGAGCCAGACCCT
>DATITC010000118.1:0-4324 GCA_035468175.1 Frankiaceae bacterium
GCCGTCAGTGCCACCGGATGGCCGCCCGCCACGACCGTTCGCCGGGTCCGGTCGACCTGCACGTCGCCGACGGTCCACCGGTCACCGGTCATCGCGCCGCCTGCCGTGGCGCGGCGGAGCACGGTGCGGACCCGCGCGACGACCTCGCGGGGGCTGAACGGCTTGGTGATGTAGTCATCCGCCCCGAGCTCCAAGCCGAGTAGCCGGTCGACTTCGTCGTCCCGCGCGGTCACCATCAGCACCGGGGTCCAGTCGTCCTCGGCCCGTAGCCGCCGCAGCACCTCGGTGCCGTCCATCGTCGGCAGCCCCACGTCGAGCACGATCGCGACCGGGCGCTGCGCGCGCACGGTGGCGAGCGCCGCCGGCCCGTCCGACTCCACCACGACGGTGAAGCCCTCCCGGGTCAGATACAGGCGCAGCAGATCGGCGATCGACCGTTCGTCTTCGACGACGAGCACCAGGCCGCGCGCTTCCGGCATGCCGAGAACGGTAGCCAGACCGGCTGGCAAGACGTTTCGTTTCCTCCCAGCGGGCCGGCCGGTCCCGCGAGCTCAGGAGTGGCTCGGCGCCGAGGGCGCACCCTCCACCTCGAACAGCAGCGTCTCCGGGTAGCAGTAGAACCAGTTCTCACCCGGCTCGAAGCTGCGGACGACCGGGTGCCGGGTGTCCGTCGCGTGCCCGGTCGCGTGCTGCTTCGGGGACGAGTCGCAGCAGCCCACGCGGCCGCAGGACTGGCACAACCGCAGGCTGACCCACGTGGTGCCCTCGCCCAGGCAGGTCTCGCAGCCATCGGTGCGCGGCGCGGTCGTGAGATCCAGGTCGGGCAGGTGTCGGCACGGAGCGGTCGCGCCGGCTCGGACGATGAGCGGTGGCGCCCCCACGGCGCAGTGCAGTACCGGGGCACCCCCGTCGTCGGAGCCGAGGACGTCGTTCCGGATGAGCGCAGCGGCGAGCGCGCCGCCGAAGACGAGCAGGGTCGAGCTGATCGTGATGGCGATCCGGAACCCGTGGCCGAACGCAGCTGGGTCGCCGTAGACGGCGCCGGTCAGTCCGGCCGCGGCGGGGAGGACGGCTACCGCGATCAGGGAGGCGGCCCGCGCGACGGCGTTGTTCACCCCCGAGGCGATCCCGGCGTGCTCGTCGTCGACGGCGGCGAGGGCGGTCGAGGTCAGCGGAGCGACCATCGTCGCCAAGCCCGCCCCCAGCACGATCACGGCGGGCAGCACGTCCGTGGCGTAGTTGGCGCCCGCGCCGATGCGGAGCATGAGCAACAACCCGCAGGCGACGATGAGGGGCCCGACGCTCATCTGCAGCCGCGGCCCGATCCGGGCCGCCAGCTGCCCGGACCGGGCGGAGAACAGCAGCATGATCACGGTGACCGGCAGGAGTGCGGTCCCCGACACCACCGGCGAGAACCCGGCCACGATCTGCAGCTGCAGGACGAGCAGGAACAGCACGCCGCCGAAGGCGCCGTAGACGACGAACGTGACCGCGTTCGCGGCGCTGAACTGGGACGACCGGAAGATCCCGAGCGGGAGCATCGGGGAGCGCTCCCTCGCCTCGGCGACGAAGAAGGCGATCAGGGTCAGGACCCCGACGACCGCGGAACCGGCGACCGCAGGCGAGCTCCACCCCCTCGACGGAGCCTCGATCAGCGCGTAGGTGATGCCGCCCAGCCCGAGGACCCCGAGCAAACCGCCGAGGACATCGACGTGCCCGGTCGCCGTGGTACCGCGGGTCTCGGGCACGTGCCGAAGAGCGACGAGCACGACGACGACGGCGAGCGGGGCGTTGATGAGGAACACCCATCGCCAGGAGGCGTGCTCGACCAGGAAGCCGCCGACGAACGGTCCGATCGCCGTCGCGACGCCGCCGAGTCCGGACCAGGCGCCGATCGCCCGGCTGCGGTCCTCCGGCGCGAACGACGACTGGATCATCGCCAGGCTGCCCGGCGTCAACAGCGCACCGCCGACGCCCTGCAGCGCGCGGGCGGCGATGAGCAGCGTCGCCGACGGCGCCAACCCGCAGAGCAGCGACGCGGTGGCGAACCACGCGACGCCGATCAGGAACACCCGCCGACGGCCGAACCGGTCCCCCAGCGCGCCGCCGAGCAGGATCAACGACGCCAGGGTCAGCGCGTAGGCGGTGACGGTCCACTGCAGTGCGGCGAAGTCGGTCCCGAGGTCCCGGCCAATCGTCGGCAAGGCGACGTTCACCACGGTTGCATCGATGCCGGCGAGGCCCGATCCGAGGATCGACGCGAGCAGTACCCAGCGTCCCCCCGGGCTCGAGAAATGAAGAAGTTGTGCAGGTGCAGCCGGCGTCGCACCCACGGCCGGACCAGCAGCCACGCTCCAATCCTGACGGCCAGGGCGCAGGGCGGCAACCGTCCGACCGGGCACTGAACGGAGCAGGCCGGTCCGCGGCACCTAAGCTTCAGGTCAGGACAGCAATCCCAACGAGTAGCAAGGGTTCATTGTGGCTGGGTTGTGTGAGGGACGGGTCGTCATCGTGACGGGCGCAGGCGGAGGTATCGGGCGTGCCCATGCGAAGCTGTTCGCGGCGGAGGGCGCTTCGGTCGTGGTCAACGACCTCGGGGGCTCGCGCTCGGGTGAGGGTGCCGACGTCGGCGCCGCGCAGGCGGTGGTGAACGAGATCGAGGCCGAAGGCGGCACGGCGATCGCGAACACCGAGAACATCGCCACCTGGGACGGCGCGCAGAAGCTGGTCCAGCAGGCCATCGAGAGCTACGGCACGCTCGACGTGCTCGTGAACAACGCCGGCATCCTGCGCGACAAGATGATGGTCAACATGTCCGAGGCCGAGTGGGACGCGGTCATCGCCATGCACCTCAAGGGCACGTTCGCGCCGGCGCGCTTTGCCGCCGAGTACTGGCGTGGCAAGTCCAAGGCCGGCGAAGCCGTGGACGCGCGCATCATCAACACGACCTCGCCGTCGGGCATCTTCGGCAACGTCGGCCAGGCGAACTACGGCGCGGCGAAGGCCGGCATCGCCGCATTCACGGTCATCACGGCGCAGGAGCTCGGCCGCTACGGCGTCACCTGCAACGCAATCGCGCCGACCGCGGTCACCCGGATGACCGAGGACCTCGGGATGATGCAGGGCATCGACGAGAAGACCCGCGAGCTGCTCGCTCCGGAGAGCATCTCCCCGATCGTCGTCTGGCTGGGCAGCACCGCCTCGAACGGTGTCACCGGCCGCGTCTTCGGCGTCACCGGCAACAAGATCTCGGTGGCCGAGGGCTGGGTCTACGGACCGAGCACCGACCGCGAGGAGCGGTGGATGCCGGGCGAGCTGTCCGAGGTCATCCCCGGTCTCGTGAACGACGCCGCGGCGAACTCCAACATGCTCGGTCTACGCGACTGAGCCGACCCACGTCCGCGTGACGGTCACGACCGACGGCCGGTCCGGGCTTCCTGCCCGGGCCGGCATTCGTTAGCACCAGCACCACCGCCACGGGAGCCGAAGCATGAGTCTGCTGTTGCTGGTCCGGCACGGGCAGGCCGCCCTCGGCGCCTACGTCGGTACGCACGAGGGGGGCGCCGCCGACCCGGGCAGCCTGACCGAACTCGGCCGCCGGCAGGCCGAACTCAGCGGGGCCGCACTGGTCGAACGAGGGATGTGGCCGGACCGCGTGATCGCCGGCATGCCCAGACGGCAGCGGGAAACCGGCGAGCTGCTGCGTGCGGCCTGGGGTCAGGACGCACCGGTTGCGGAGAGCGATGCGCGGTGGGACGAGTACGACGGCTCCGCGCTGCTCGCCGCCTACCCGCCCGAACAGGCGGGTGCCGAGGACGCCGAGCAGTCGAAGGCACGCTTCTTCCAGCAGGTCCTCGACGAGAGCCTCAGTCAGTGGATGGCGGACCCGACCCCGCGCGGCTCGTTGCCGGCCTGGTCCGACTTCGTCGCCGGTCCCCGGGGCGCGGTCGCGGACCTCGCCATCGACCTCGGCCGAGGTGGGACGGCGGTGGTCGCGACCTCTGCCGGAGTCATCAGTTGCGTCGTCGCCGACCTGCTCGGTCTCACGCCGGACGCGCTGCTCGGCATCCACCGGATCGTCGTCAACGCCTCGATCACCTCGGTGATCCTCGGCTCGCGGGGTCGGCACCTGTTGACCTTCAACGAGCACGGGCATCTGCAGCAGGCCGGCCTGGACGTCGTCACCTACCGTTGAGCTCTCGGGCATCAGATTCTCGGGTGAAGCCGCGGCAGCGGCTGCAGGACAGGCGGGGGAGCGAACGACGTGGATGCCGATCTTCCGCCGATCGTGACGAGCATCCTGGCGGGGGTGGAGGACAACCCG
>DATITC010000119.1:0-9176 GCA_035468175.1 Frankiaceae bacterium
GGCCACCCGCCGGCGCCCTGGTCCTCGGACCGACCCCTGTCCCGAAAGGCGACCCGCCTCCGGCTGCGAGTCCAGCACATCGACACCCAGTCGGGCCGATGTCGAAAGGCCAGGTGGGTGCGCCATAGCTGTAACCGCGTCGGGTCCGGCCCTTCGTCCGGTCAGGTCGCACCTGACCGCCGGGGTTGTGAAGGGTCATGAAGGGACCTTCCGGTCAGCTCCAGCGGGTCGGGTCGTAGCTGGTCTGGTCGCGGACGAGAGCGAAGGCGATGCGGTTGGCGCGGTGGGCCAGCGCGCAGCTGATGACGCCGCTTTGCTTGCCGCGGGCGCGGAGACCGGCCGCGTAGCGCTGGGAGGCGGGGTCGTTGTGCCAGAGGCCGATGTCGAGCTCGATCAGCGCCCGGCGCAGTTCGACGCTGCCCTCGCGGCTGATTGCCCCGTCGCGGCGTCTGCCGGCGGACTCGTACTGGACCGGGCTGAGGCCGGCGGCACGGTAGAGCTGGGCAGGGCCGGGCCAGCGAGACGGGTCGCCGACGGCGGCGCCGTAGGAGGTGCTGCGCACGGTGCCCCAGCCGCGGACGCTGGTCAACACGTTGAAGGGGCTGGCGGGCAGCACGACGGCGAGCTGCTGTTCGGCTTCGCCGACCTGACGGTCGAGATCGGCGAGCAGGGCCAGATCGGCAGCGAGTACCTGCCGTGCCACCGGCGCTTCGGGACTCGGCAGCGCATCGCGGGCGGCGGTCACGAGCCGCTCGGCAATCAGCCGGCGGACCTGCAGACCTCGGGTGGCGGCGAACCGGACGAACCGGCTGGTGCGCCAGCAGCGTTCGGTGATGGCCTCGAGATCGATCGCGTCGGTCTTGACCCGTCGGCGTCCGGAGACCCGGCGCTGCTCGGTCACATGCGCGGGATTGAGCTCCAGCACCTCCCACCCGGACGGCCAAGCCGAAGCCGCCAGCACGGCCCGGTGGTAGTGCCCCGCTGCCTCGATGCCGACCCGAAACCCCGGCGATACGACCTGCCCGATCCTGCGGACCACATCCTGCAACCCGGGCCGGGTCATCGGCGCATCCACCGGACCCAGCAACCGCTGCCGAGCGCCGTCGGTAACCGACCACGCAAACGACGTCTTGCCGACATCCACTGCAACCACGATCGTGCACGCAGGAGCAACAACAGCTGTCAGGACGCACCTCCGGGGGCGCCGGAAGGCCAAGGGCGTGCAACCGCCCGACCTTCGCCGAGGAACCTGACAAGGTCCCTTCTGGCACCTCCGGAGTTGTCCGTGAAGGACTAAGCCCAGGTCATATCAGCTGGAGCCCGCCTATGGTCGCCGCCGCCGAAATGTGACTCGAAAGAAGGACCGCACGTCACTCAGCAGGCTGTGCGCTTGGTCCCGGCTAGTGCCTGGCGTCTCAGGCATCGATGATGATCGGCAAGATGACGGGCCGGCGCCGGAAGGTGTCGTAGGACCATCGGCTCACGGTGCGATGGATCAGCTGCTCAAGCTGGTGCTGCTCGCCGATCCCTTCCTTTGCAGCTTTCGCCAGAGCTTTCTCGATTAGCGGCACCAGCTCGCTGAAGGTCGTCTCGTCATGGACGAATCCGCGGGCCAGGAAGTCTGGTGGCTCGGTCAGCGCACCAGTGTCGGCATCGACGAGCGCGACGATGGTGATGAGTCCTTCCTCCGCCAACGTCCTGCGGTCCTTCAGCGACGCCTCGGTCGCACCCCCAACGGTCATGCCGTCGACGTAGACGTAGCCGGCCGGCACCTTGCCCGTTATTGAGGCACGTCCGTTGACGAGATCGACGACGACACCGTCCTCTGCGACGACGACGTTGTCGGCCGGGACGCCGGTTCGCAGGGCCAGGGCGGCATTGGCCGTCAAGTGCCGCCACTCGCCGTGTACGGGCATGACGTTGGATGGTCTAATGATGTTGTAGCAATACACCAGCTCCCCCGCGCTCGCGTGCCCGGAGACATGTACCTTCGCGTTGCCTTTGTGAACAACGGTGGCTCCCCAGCGGGTCAGTGCATTGATAACCCGATAGATCGCGTTCTCGTTACCTGGTATGAGCGAGCTGGCAAGCAGCACAGTGTCGCCCTTCCCGATCCGGATGACGTGGTCCCGGTTAGCCATCCGCGATAGCGCAGCCATCGGTTCACCCTGCGACCCGGTGCAAATCAGCGTGATCTGCTCGTCCGCAAGCTTCTCCAACAGTTTCATTTCGACGACAAGTTTGGGCGGTATGTTCAGGTAGCCGAGGTCGCGGGCGATGCCCATATTGCGCACCATGGAACGTCCCACGAACGCCACCTTGCGACCGTGTTCCTGCGCCGCGTCGAGGACTTGCTGAATGCGGTGCACGTGGCTGGCGAAGCTGGACACGATGATGCGACGCGGCGCATTCCGGAAGACTTCGTCGATCGCCGGTGCCAGGTCTCGCTCGGAAGTCGTGAAACCCGGGACTTCGGCATTGGTCGAATCGACCAGGAACAGGTTGACTCCCTCTTCCCCAAGTCGGGCGAAAGCTCGCAGGTCGGTAATCCGCCCATCGAGCGGGAACTGATCCATCTTGAAGTCGCCGGTGTGTAGCACCAACCCCGCATTCGTACGGACCGCCAAACCCAGGCCGTCCGGGATCGAATGATTGACGGCGATGAACTCGCAGTCGAACGGCCCAAGCCGCTCGCGACGACCCTCGGCGACCTCGATCATCGATGGGGTAAGCCGGTGCTCCTTCAGCTTGGCTGCAATGAATGCCAGAGTCAGTTTCGACCCCACCAGTGGAATGTCCGCACGTTCGCGCAGCAGATAGGGCACTCCCCCGATGTGGTCCTCGTGGCCGTGGGTCAGCACGATCGCTTCGATCTTGTCCAGACGATCCCGGAGCCAGGTGAAGTCCGGCAAGATCACATCGACACCAGGCTGGGTTTCCTCCGGGAACAGCACCCCGCAGTCCACCACCAGCAGCCGCCCGGCGTGCTCGTAGACCATCATGTTGCGGCCGATCTCGCCGAGGCCGCCGAGCGGCACGACGCGGAAACCACCTTTCGGAAGTTGGGGCGGAGGCCCTAGCTCGGGATGCGGGTGGCTCACGGATCAGTCCTGTCCTCGGGGTGGCCGAACAACATCGGAGGGCCAAGTTGATGTCCCTACGCACGCGCGGGGTCGGGAAAGTGCGCTTCCCGCGAACGCGAGTCTGACATGCTGATGCCAAAGGCGAGAGGCCGTAGTCACTCGTATCGGAACGCGCCTGTCGTGCGGGAACGGCTCCCGGTCCAGGCTCACGGCGGTATGACGTGCCTTACCGCGTCGTTCTCGACGGTGCCTGCTCGCGGGCCTCAACGACGAGCCGCTGCGCCTGCTCATGCAACTCGTTCGGATACTTCCTCGGTGCTGGCTCCACCTCCCGTGGCTTCAGTGCCTCCATCAATCCCGGGACGGTTCATTTCTCCTCGATCAGCTGCTGCCTGACCCGTCGCGCCTCGATTCCGGGGCTTGACGAGGGACGTGCACGGGGGCGAGCCTCGCGGAACGGTGCCGTTGACACCTGACACCGGAGGTTCTCTCGATGCGCTCCGACATCGCACCAGGCGGGACGCACGCAGCACCTCGACCTGGCGGAGCTGTATCCGAAGATCGCGGTCGCCTACACGCGGATCGTGACGATCTCGACCGACATCCATCAGACGAGCCTGGAGTTTGGCGCGTCGGTCGGTGCCCAGTGGCCGTTCTTCTCCGACCCCGAGCGCATGGTCCAGAAGGACCTCGACATCCCGGAGTACACCGACCCCGACATCGACTTGATGATCCCGCACACGCTCGTGCTCAAGCCTGCCTCGTCGTCCACTCCATCTACATCGGCTACTGGTTCTGGGGACGCCCCTCCGTCGATGATCTCTGGCACGACCTGCGGGCCGTCGCTCGGGAGATGCGCCCCGACCGGGACCTCAGCACCCCAGAGCTGCGGGACGCCTGGAAGGCGGGCGACCTCGCGCCCTTCCACGGCTGGGACAGGCGGTTTACGCCGACTCCGAAGCAGCCGGACGGTCAGGATCGGGCGGTGGCCACCTCGAAGGGCGTCCCGTGAGAGTGAACAGCGAGGAAGCGGTTGATGAGCGGGTGCAGGGCGTACCCGAGAGCAGGTCCGCCGGCCCACAGCCGGCGGGGACTCTCGTCTCGGTCAACGTAGGAAAGCCGCAGGACGTCGAGTGGCACGGCCAGACCGTGCACACCGGCATCTGGAAGCGCTCGGTGCCGGGGCGGCAATGGGTCGGACGACTGAACATCGACGGCGACGGGCAGGGTGACCTGGCCGGCCACGGGGGCGAGCAGCGCGCCGTTCTGGTCTACCAACTCGAGTCGTACCGGCACTGGCAGGAGCACTTCGGCCGGACCGACTTCACCCATGGCCAGTTCGGCGAGAACTTCACCGTCGACGGACTGTCCGACGACGAGGTCTGCGTCGGCGACCGCTACCGCATCGGGGATGCGGAGTTCGAGGTCACCCAACCCCGGGTCACCTGCTACCGCGTCGGTGTCCGACTCGGCGAGCCCGCCATGGCGGCACTGCTGGTCAGCCACCACCGGCCGGGTTTCTACCTGCGGGTGCTCACCGAGGGTTGGATCCAGGCCGGCGACGTCATCGTCCGGACTCGTCCCGGTCCTGGTCGGGTCGCGATCCGCGAAGTCGACGCGCTGCTCTACCTTCCCGACCCGGACCCCGAGCGGCTCCGCGTTGCGCTCGAGATTCCCGCGCTCAGCCCCGGATGGAAGGGATCGTTCCGCGACCTGCTGACCGGATCCGCCTCCGGTGCGGATCCCGGCTCGCGGCCACCAGGACTCGCGTGGAGCGGGTTCCGCACGTTACGGGTGGCCAGCGTTTCGGCGGAGACCGACACCGTTGACGCCATCGAACTCGAGGCAGCGGACGAGATCCCGTTGCCTGCCGCCCGACCCGGCCAGTACGTGACGCTGCGGGTGCCGGACGCCGGGCAGCCACCGCCAGTGCGCAGCTACTCGCTCTCGTCGACACCGGGCGCGGCTCGGTACCGGATCGGGGTGAAGCGGGAGCCGCACGGCATGGTGAGCGAGTATCTGCACGGCCACCTCCGGCCGGGCTCGGTGGTCGAGGTGGCGGCACCGCGCGGCGAGTTCGTCCTCGTTGAGAGCACCTCGCCGCTGCTGCTGATCTCGGCCGGGATCGGCGTCACTCCGGTGCTGGCAATGCTGCACTCCTTGGTCGAACAGGACAGCGACCGCGGCGTCTGGTGGTTGCACGCCGCACGTGACCAGACTGAGCACGCCTTCGCCCGCGAGGCCGGCGAGCTGCTCCGGCGACTCAACTCCGTGCAGATGCACGTGTTCTACAGCGCTGCCGATGGCAGTAAGTCCGGCGCGCCGGGCGCCGTTCGAGGTCGGCTGAGCGTCGCCACTCTGGCCGGGCTCGGTCTGCCCTCCGACGCCGACGCCTACGTGTGTGGACCGGCCAGGTTCATGGCCGACATGGCGACCGGCCTCAGCGCCGCGGGGCTCGACCCGGCTCGTGTGCACACCGAACTGTTCAGCGCACAGGACGCCATCAATCCTGGCGTCGTTCCGGGGCCCCGCGTTCCACCGCACCAGCCTCGGGATCCCGCCTCCGAAGGACCTGTGGTCACTTTCGCCCGCAGCGGTCTGTCCACCGACTTCAACAACCGGTGGGGCAGCCTGTTGGAATTGGCCGAGGCGTGTGACGTCCCGACGCGCTACAGCTGCCGAACCGGCGTCTGCCAGACCTGCCGCACCCCGCTCCTGGCTGGCGAGGTCCACTATGTCAACGAACCCCTTCTGCCGCCGCCTCCGGACGAGGTCCTGATCTGTTCGGCGCAACCCGACAGCGACGTTGTCCTGGACATGTGACGGCCGTCCATGGCCACTCCCCGCACACCCCGGCCGCATGCTTTTCGTGGACGTTCCCGTTACGGATGTCGAGCGCAGCGAGGCGTTCTTCGCCGCGCTCGGATTCAGCTTCAACCCAATGTTCAGCGACGAGGCTTCCGCCTGCATGCTGGTCGGCGAGCAGCCTTCGTCATGCTGCTCAATCGCGAGAAGTTCCACAGCGTCGGCCAGCACCGCCGACATCCTCCTCCGGACGTACCGCGTGCGGCTGCCGGACTCATCCATCCCGATGGACACACCACCGACTGATCGACTCCCTGTGCCCCGGCTCGGTAGAGATCTGCTGCGCCAGTTCGCGATAGACGAGCGCGCGGAGGTCATCGGTGCCGAGAAGGGCACCTGGCTCAGCCCGAAGTTCGTCCCCGACCGCATCCGACGCGAGAGAGCCGTTGCTTCGGCGTCCTGCGTTCGGGCCGACGGTCGATGAGCAGAAGGAGGACACTCCTTCTACCTCTTGACTGTCCTAACAACATTAGGTAATCCTGCTGTCATGTCCTCGGAGTCGGCGGTCCCGCGGCTGGACCGCCGCGTCCGTCGCCGCAGGGAGACGATCGAGGAGATCCTCGCGGTCGCCGTCGATGTCATGACTGAGCAGGGTGCCGGCGGGCTGTCGCTCGGCGAGGTGGCTCGCCGGGTGGGCGTCCGGCCGCCCTCGCTCTACGTCTACTTCGACTCCAAGAACGCGATCTACGACGCCGTGTTCGAGCGCGGCTACCGGGAGCTGCTGCAGGAAATGCAGCCGTGGGCAAGGCTCCCGGAACACGACGACGAGCTGCCGTCCTACGTCCTGCAGTTTGGCCAGGCGTTCGTCCGCTGGTCCGTCGCGAACCCCGCGTACGCGCAGTTGATGTTCTGGCGACCCGTCCCCGGCTATGAGCCGTCAGCCTCGGCCTACGCAGCGGCCGTCGAGCTGAGCACCGCCGCCCGCGGCGTCTTCGCGGCGTTGCAGAACCGGGGCCTGCTGCGGGCCGACATCGACGTCGACGAGGCCCTGCGGCTCTGGACCGTCATCACCACCGGCGTGCTCAGCCAGCAGCTGTCCAACGCTCCCGGCGAGCCCTTCGAGACCGGCACGTTCACCTCGACGATGCCGCAGCTCGCTGCCATGTTCCTGTCCCACCTCGGACCCCGGCCGGGGCCCTTGCCACCGCTGCACTGACCGGAGACCGCCATGCAGGCAACCGTCGACCAGATCGCCGACCGGATCTACCGCATCTCCACCTGCGTTCCCGACCTCGCGCCGGGCGGCTTCACCTTCAACCAGTTCCTGGTCGATGCTGAGGAGCCGCTGCTCTACCACACCGGGATGCGCCAGCTGTTCCCCCTCGTGCGGGACGCCATCGAGCAGGTGATGCCCGTCGAGCGACTGCGGTGGATCGCCTTCGCGCACGTCGAGGCGGACGAGTGCGGCGCCGTCAACGAGTTCCTTGCTGCTGCGCCCCGGGCGCAGGTCACCCACGGAGCGCTCGGCTGCATGCTGTCCGTCAACGACCTCGCCGACCGGCCCCCTCGACCAATGGCCGACGGCGAAGTGCTCGAGCTCGGTGGTGCCACGCTCGAGCGACGCGTGCTCGAGGTGGCGACTCCGCACGTACCGCACAACTGGGAGTCGCACGTGCTGTTCGAGCAGCAGACCGGCACGCTGTTCTGCGGTGACCTGTGCACCCAGCTCGGCGACGGGAAGGCCGTGACTGACGGCGACCTCGTCGACGACGGGATCGCCGCCGAGGAGCTGTTCAAGCAGACGTCGCTCGGACCGGCGGTGCCCGAGACCTACCGGCGCCTCGCCGACCTGAAACCGAGAACGCTCGCGGTCATGCACGGGTCGTCGTACAACGGCGACTGCCCCGACCTGCTCCGCAGCATGGCCGACGTCTATGAGCAGCAGTTCGGCTGCGCGAAGCCCGGTAGGCCGGCAGGCGTGCTGCTCTCCCGCCTGCCCGAGCACGAGCCGGTGGCCTGAGATGACGACCTCCACGCCGACCACTCCGACGACCCCCCGCCGTCCTGCCCTCGACCGGGGCGTCGCAATGCGCCTCGCGGCGACCGAGTACGACCGCTTCCTCGGGCAGCTGAACCGGCTGGCCGAGCCGGACTGGGAACGCCCGACGGCATGCCCCGAGTGGGACGTGCGCTCCCTCGCCACCCACGTCCTCGGCATGGCGGACATGGCGGCATCCGTTCCCGGCGGGATGCGGCAGGCGCTGAGAGCGCGCCGGCGCGGCGGAGTCTTCATCGACGCCCTCACCGGCCTGCAGGTCGAGGACCGGGCCGGCCTCGGTCCCGACCAGATCGTGTCGCGCTTCGCCACGGTGGGTCCCCGGGCAGCACGCGGACGCGCCCGCACACCGGGGTTCGTCCGAGCGCGCACCATGCCGGGCGGCCAGCCGGTCGGCGACGGCACGGAGGAGGCCTGGACGATCGGATACCTACTCGACGTCATCCTCACCCGCGACACGTGGATGCACCGGATGGACCTGGCTGCTGCTACCCGGCAGACCCCGGAGCTCACCCCCGAGCACGACGGCACCCTCGTCGATGACGTGGCCCGGGAGTGGGCAGCACGACACGCGCAGCCGTGCACGCTCGTGCTCACCGGCCCTGCCGGAGGGACCTGGACGTTCGGTGCCGGCACGTCCCCGCTCGAGCTCGACGCCATCGAGTTCTGCCGCCAGCTATCCGGACGCGGCAAGCGCACCGGACTGCTGCAGACCGCTGTCCCGTTCTGACCTGAAGTTCGATCAGACGACCGGACTTCAGGGGTTCGTTTAGCGTCTCCCGGCCGGGCGCGTCGCGAGCGCAAGGGTCGAAGATTGCGGCAGCCACACAGTCCGCCGTCAGAGCCCGCCGGTGTGATCGTCTAGTCGATACCTTCGTTCTCGAAGGTGCCCTGGCAACGGCTCTCCCGGGGTGCCGGACGGACATAGGTGACCGCCGCCGTCTGGCTGGTGCCGTCGAGCGGCCGAGACAGGTCGAGTTGTAGCACCTGGCGCGGTGACGGCCACAGGTCCGAGCTGGGATCGTCGGTGGAGCAGAGCAGCACGGTCGACGAGAGGAACGGGCCTCCCTGGACGTTCCGGACGGGACGGTCCAGCAGCAGGATGACCACTCGCCGGAGATCAGCCACTGGCCGTCCTGGCACCGCCACGACGCAGCAGATGCGCGTTGCCAGCGGCGTGGTCGGTTGGGTCGCCGGAGTTGGGTGCGCCCCGTGGGCGGTTACTGCGCTGC
>DATITC010000120.1:0-48022 GCA_035468175.1 Frankiaceae bacterium
GGCTGCTCATCCAGGCTTTCGGGGTGCGCGCCGGGTTCGTCGCGGTGCCGACGGCAGCTGCCTTCGGCGCGCTGGTCGCGGGCGGCGGCGCACGCTGGCTCGGGCCCCCACCGGATAAGGGAGCGGACGAGATCGTCGGACCCACCGCGGCGGGGCCGACCGAGGTCTGTTCGCCGGTACAGCCGTAGCCGCGGGCCGGGCTCCGACATCCACGCCTGCGGCGCTCCGGCATCCACGCCTACGGCGCTCCTACATTCACGCCTGCGGCGCTCCTACATTCACGCCTGCGGCGCTCCGACATTCACGCCTACGGCGAAAAACCTCCAGGAAGGCCTACCTACACCCGACCCCCGGTTAGGTTGAACACCAGTGCCGGACCCCGATGCCTGTCGAGCCGGCCGGCGACGAAGAAGAGGAGTGTGCGGTGAGCGATCTGATCGTCCCGACCCTGCGCACGCCTGGCCCGGGTGCAGCCACCCTGGACGAGCGTGTCTACGACCGGCTTCTCCGTGAGCGGATCATCTTCCTCGGCAGCGTCGTCGAAGACACGATCGCCAACCTCATCTGCGCGCAGCTCCTGCTGCTCGCGGCCGAGGACGACAAGCGCGACATCTACCTCTACATCAACTCGCCGGGTGGCTCGGTGACGGCCGGCATGGCCATCTACGACACGATGGAGTTCGTGCCGAACGACGTCGCCACGGTGTCGCTGGGTCTCGCGGCGAGCATGGGCCAGTTCCTGCTGTGCGCCGGCGCCAAGGGTAAGCGGTACGCCCTGCCGCACTCGCGGATCATGATGCACCAGCCCTCCGGCGGCATCGGCGGAACGGCGGCGGACATCGCCATCCAGGCCGAGCAGATGATGTACACCCGGCGCGTCCTGCAGGAGCGGATCGCCTTCCACACGGGCCAGACCTTCGAGAAGATCGAGGAGGACTCCGACCGGGACCGCTGGTTCACGGCGGAGGAGGCCAAGGAGTACGGGTTCGTCGACAACGTCGTCCAGCGCGCGGCCCAGGTGCCGAGCTCCGGCGCGGTCAGCTGAGGAGCGAGCGATGACCATTCAGGGCGCACAGCCTTACCAGAATGCACAGCCTCACCAGAATGCCCAGCCTTACCAGAATGCCCAGCCGTACCCCAACCCGCAGGGCCGCTACGTCCTGCCGAACATCATCGAGCGGACCAGCCGCGGCGAGTACGGCATGGACCCGTACTCGAAGCTGCTGAAGGAGCGGATCGTTTTCCTCGGCGTCCAGATCGACGACGTGAGCGCGAACGACGTCATGGCGCAGCTGCTCTACCTCGAGTCCGAGGACCCGGACCGGGACATCAACATCTACATCAACTCCCCGGGCGGGTCGTTCACGGCGCTGACCGCCATCTACGACACCATGCAGTTCGTGCGCCCCGACATCTCGACGGTCTGTCTGGGGCAGGCAGCCAGCGCGGCCGCCGTCCTGTTGGCCGCGGGTGCCCACGGCAAGCGGTTCGCGGTGCCGAACGCTCGCATCCTCATCCACCAGCCCTCCGGCTCGGGTGAGGGACAGTCCAGCGACATCGAGATCCAGGCCCGCGAGATCATGCGGATGAACAGCCTGCTCGAGAAGATGCTGTCGGACCACACCGGGCAGTCCATCGAGGGCGTTCGCCACGACATCAAGCGCGACAAGATCCTCACCGCCGCGGAAGCCGTGACCTACGGCCTCATCGACGAGGTCATCCAGAGTCGCAAGAGCTCGAAACTCGCCACGAGCGCGTGATCGACCGATAGTTGGAGCATGCCGGGGCGGCAGGCGGTACCGTTCTCCCAGCCCCGGCACGGGTAGCACGGCCAGCACGGACGACCGCGACGGCAGCACTCGGGCCGTCGCACGACGAACCGCTAGGGGAGTTGCCAGGTGGCGCGCATCGGTGACGGTGGTGACCTGCTGAAGTGCTCGTTCTGCGGCAAGTCGCAGAAGCAGGTCAAGAAGCTGATCGCCGGTCCCGGCGTCTACATCTGCGACGAGTGCATCGACCTGTGCAACGAGATCATCGAAGAGGAGCTCTCGGAGTCCGCGGAGCTGAAGTGGGACGACCTGCCGAAGCCCAAGGAGATCTACGAGTTCCTCGACTCGTATGTCGTCGGGCAGGACACGGCGAAGAAGACGCTGTCGGTCGCCGTCTACAACCACTACAAGCGGGTGCAGGCCGGTAGTGAGGGCGGCAAGGGCGACATCGAGCTGGCCAAGAGCAACATCTTGCTGCTCGGCCCGACCGGTTCCGGCAAGACGCTGCTGGCCCAGACCCTCGCCCGGATGCTCAACGTCCCGTTCGCGATCGCGGACGCCACGGCACTGACCGAAGCCGGCTACGTCGGCGAGGACGTCGAGAACATCTTGCTCAAGCTGATCCAGGCCGCTGACTACGACGTCAAGAAGGCCGAGACCGGGATCATCTACATCGACGAGGTCGACAAGATCGCACGGAAGTCGGAGAACCCGTCGATCACGCGCGACGTCTCCGGCGAGGGCGTCCAGCAGGCACTGCTCAAGATTCTCGAGGGGACCACGGCGAGTGTGCCGCCGCAGGGTGGGCGCAAGCATCCGCACCAGGAGTTCATCCAGATCGACACCACCAACGTGCTGTTCATCTGCGGTGGGGCGTTCGCCGGCCTCGACAAGGTGATCGAGACCCGGGCCGGCAAGAAGGCGCTGGGTTTCCGGGCGTCGCTGACCAGCAAGATCGAGCAGAACCGCGGTGACTCGTTCGGCGAGGTCATGCCCGAGGACCTGCTGAAGTTCGGCATGATTCCCGAGTTCGTCGGCCGCCTTCCGGTCATCACCAGCGTCGCCAACCTCGACCGCGAAGCGCTGATCAACATTCTGACCGAGCCGAAGAACGCGCTGGTCCGCCAGTACAAGCGGCTGTTCGACCTCGACGGCGTCGAGCTCGAATTCTCCGACGACGCCCTCGAGGCCATCGCTGACCAGGCGATCCTCCGCGGCACCGGTGCCCGTGGACTTCGCGCGATCCTCGAAGAGGTTCTGCTCTCGGTCATGTACGACATCCCGAGCCGCAAGGACGTCGCCCGCGTGGTCATCAGCCGCGAGGTCGTGCTCGAGCACGTGAACCCGACGATCGTCCCCCGCGAGGTCACCGCCAAGCGGGAGCGCCGCGAGAAGTCCGCGTAAGCCCGCCCTAAGCCAGCCCTAAGTCCGTTCGCTCCGGCGCCGACGGCCCCACCCCTCGAAGCTGCGTGGGGTTGAGCCGGTCAGAACCGGCAGAAGCCCACACAGGGCCGGGTCAGGCGTTGCGGTACCCGGCGAACTGCCGGGACGAGCCGACCAACCGTCCGGTCTCGTCGTAGAGGTCGCAGGTCTCGTCCAGCCAGTTGTCCGCGATCAGCTGCGCCCGTTGGACCGCCTTCAGCCAGCCGCCGGCCGGCAGCGTCCGCAGGTGCATGTCGAGTGACACGGTCGGTACCCAGCCCAGCAGGCCGAAGTTGAAGGTCAGCGGCGGCAACGCGTCACCCGCCACGAGCAGCCAGAACGGGTCCAGCCCGCCGTCGGGCTGCACACTGCGCGGGTCGGTCTCCGGGTCCGGGCGGACCCAGCCCCGCAACTCGGCCACGTGCCCCGGGCGCCCGGTGGCCCAGCCGGTCGTCGCCGGGTCCAGCCGAAGGTCGACGTGCGTGAGATGACCGATGCGGACCCCGTCCGGCCGGATGGCCGGCGCGCGCGGGCAGTCCGCGACCGGCGGCAGGTCCGGCACCCCGGTGGGCGCGACCCAGAGCGTGTCGCCGGCCTCGGGCAGGGTGCCGGCGGTGAGCAGGACCTCGGTCCGGACGACGTCGCCCTGCGTCAGCCGGCCCCGCAACGAACTGACGCTGCGTCCGGTCCGGAGCACTTCGACGGCGAGTTCGGCCGGCCCGGCATCGGGAGCGGACACGAACATGGCGCTGACCGCCAGCGGGTGCGGATGGTCGCCGGGGAGCACCGCGAGGGCGGCCCGGGCGATCTCGGCCAGGAGGTAGCCGCCGTGGATCTTGCCGCCGATCGCCCAGGTGCCGTCGAGGTCGAGGAGGGCGGTGCGGCCGGCGTTCATGGCGGCGGCGGAGGTCACCGCCTTGAGGTTAGTGGCGGTCAGCGCTCGGCGTACGCGCGCAGCTCGCGGGTGTAGATCGCGGCATACGTCGGGTTGTCCGTCCCGTTCGCCGTGATGAGGCCGATGCCCTTGCCTGACGTCCAGGCACACCACGCGCTGGTGGACGCACCGCGCTGGGCACCGCACACCATCGTCCCGCCCGCAGCACCGCTGGCCACCGGGGCCGCAGCGACCGCGGCGCTGCCCGCGTCGGGGCGGCTCAGCAAACCGACCAGGGCGTTGTACAGGTTCGGCGCGCCCGGCTTGTAGATGACGACGTTGACCGTCGAGACCGCCGCAGGCGTCGGCCGGTATGCGGAAACCTGCGCGGGCATCGGCAGTTCGGGGGCCCGCTTCTTGGACAGCGTCGTGTAGCCGGCGGTGAGCTGCGTCGCCTCGGTGGGCGCGATCTGGGTGAGGTTCGCGAGCTGGTTCGGCAACACGTACTTCGCGCCGGCTGCTGCGTTGGCGGGTCGGACCGAGGTAGACGTCGACGAGACGGCCTGGTCGGTTCCGGTCAGCTGGCTGTAGCCGACGTAGCCGGCGCCACCGAGAACGGCGACGGCGCCGAGCAGAGCAACGGCACGCCGCGCACCGCTGTTGGACGACGTCCCAGAGTCCGCGGTGCGGCCGATACCGCGGCCGGCGCCGGAGTGGGCGCCGGAGTGGGTGCCGGAGTGGGCGCCGGAGTAGTGGGCGTGGTCGTAGTGGTTGCTCTCGGGGCGTTCGCTGTCGTTGGCTGACGCCGCCTTGCCACGACGACGACGGCCACGGCGGCTGCGCTCCCCCGGGAAGTCGTCGCTGCCCGGCAGCACGCTGCCACCGGCGGCGGGGCCGGTCGTGGTGGAGAAGACGTCGAGCGGTTGGAGACTGGTCTGCGGGATGTGTCCGCTGAGCGGGGGGAGCTGCTGGCCCAGGCCGCCGGGCATGCCGTAGCCACCGGGTGCGACCGGGGCTCCGGTCGGGGGGCCGTCGAACGGCTGGCCGCCGGTGAACATGCCGCCGTCGGCGAATCCGCTGTCGGCGGGGGAGCCGTAGCCGTTCTGCAGGGGTGTCGCCTGGCTCGGTCCGGCCGACATCGACGACGTGGCTGGCCCGTAGTGGCCGGCCGAACCGTCGACGCCCGGGCTGTTGGTCATCGGGGCCTGCGGCTGATAGAGCTGCGTCGGGTCAGGGGCCGGTGCGGCGCCCGGGTACCCGGCGAGCGGAAGGCCGGCGTACTGCTGCAAGGCGTCGAGCGGGTCACCGACCTGGGTCATGCCGACCGACGTCGGCATGGCCTGCATCGGAGCAGTGGTCGCCGAGGGCCAGCTGATCGTGTTCGGGTCGGTGTGCAGCCCGGTCGGGTCGTAGCCGCCCTGCGTGGGCAGCAGGTCCCAGCCGGCGGTCGTCCCGTCGGGTTGCCGCTGCGCCGGGAACTGGGGTGCGACCGGCTCGAACGGCTGGCCGGGCAGGATCGTGCGCGCGGGACTCGGGGCCGCCGGCGCGTTGCCCGCGTCCGGCGGCCAAGCCGACTGCTCTGGACCGGTCTCGTCCGCGTTGTCGCGTCCTCGACCTCGTCCGCTGAGCTTCGAGTTACCTCGAGCCACTGCAACCTCCTCGCACACGTCCTCGCGGCCACCATCGGCATCGCTGACCGACGTGAAAGGGACACTGCTGTCTCGGCCGATGACGACGAAAGCTGTAGTCCGCGGCGCACGCCGGGTCGACGGCCGTCACGCGACCGCGGGAGCTGCGGCGGATCCCTAAACTCGGCGGCATGGCCGGCCCCGCGACACCGACGTCCCCACCAGCTCCGGAGACGCCGGCTCACGCCACGGACACCCCGGTGCTGGACACCCCGGTACTGGACATCCCGGTGCTCGACACCAAGTACGACCCGACCTCCGTCGAGGCCCCCACCTACGAGCGGTGGCTGGAGCAGGGAGTGTTCCGGGCCGACCCCGGCTCCGGCCGCCCGAGTTTCACGATCGTCATCCCCCCGCCGAACGTGACCGGCTCGCTGCACCTCGGGCACGCGCTCGGGCACACGCTGATGGATGCGCTGAGCCGCCGCAAGCGGATGCAGGGCTACGACGCGCTGTGGCTCCCCGGCATGGACCACGCCGGCATCGCCACCCAGAACGTGGTGGAGCGCGAGCTGGCCAAGGAGGGCAAGAGCCGCCACGACCTCGGCCGCGAGGAGTTCGTTGCGCGGGTGTGGCAGTGGAAAGAGGAGTACGGCGGCAAGATCCTCGGCCAGATGCGCCGGCTCGGCGACGGGCTGGACTGGGACCGCGAGCGGTTCACGATGGACGAAGGACTCTCCCGCGCCGTCCGGACCATCTTCAAGCGCCTCTACGACGATCAGCTGATCTACCGCGCCGAGCGGATCATCAACTGGTGTCCGCGCTGCATGACGGCGCTGTCGGACATCGAGGTGGAGCACCGCGACAGCGATGGTGAGCTCGTCTCCATCTCCTACGGCCCGCTCACGGTGGCGACCACCCGGGCCGAGACGATGCTCGGCGACACGGCGGTGGCCGTGCATCCCGACGACGAGCGGTACGCGCACCTCGTCGGCGCCATGCTCGATCTGCCGCTCACCGATCGGCAGATCCCCGTGGTCGCCGACGCGCACGTCGACCCCGCCTTCGGCACCGGGGCGGTGAAGGTGACCCCGGCGCACGACCCGAACGACTTCGAGATCGGCCAGCGGCACGATCTGCCGTCGATCACGGTGCTCGACGAGCGGGGGATCGTGACGGCGCCCGGTCCCTTCCAGGGCCTGGACCGGTTCGAGGCCCGGCCCGCGGTGGTGGACGCGCTGCGCGCGGAGGGCCTCATCGTCGACGAGAAGCGGCCGTACGTGCACTCGGTCGGGCACTGCTCGCGGTGCGGCACGGTGGTCGAGCCGCGGCTGTCGCTGCAGTGGTTCGTTGCGGTCTCCTCGCTGGCGAAGCGGGCCGGGGACGCGGTGCGGGCCGGGGAGACGGAGTTCGTCCCGCCGTCGATGGCCGACCGCTACTTCGACTGGGTCGACGACATGCACGACTGGTGCATCAGCCGCCAGCTGTGGTGGGGCCACCGGATCCCGGTCTGGTACGGCCCGAACGGCGAGACGGTGGTGCCCGGTCCGGACGACGACGAGCCGGCCGGCGCCGATTGGGTGCAGGACGAGGACGTCCTCGACACCTGGTTCTCCTCCGCGTTGTGGCCGGCCTCGACGCTCGGCTGGCCGGACGAGACCGCCGACCTCGAGCGCTACTACCCGACGAGTGTGCTGGTCACGGGCTACGACATCATCTTCTTCTGGGTGGCCCGGATGATGTTGTTCTGCACCTACATCCGTCCGGAGGTGCCGTTCCGCCAGGTCGCCATCACCGGGCTGGTGCGCGACGGCCGCGGCCGGAAGATGTCGAAGTCGGCCGGCAACGTCGTGGACCCGCTCGACTGGATGGACGCCTACGGCGCCGACGCGGTCCGCTGGACGCTGGCGCGCGGGGCCAACCCCGGCGTGGACGTTCCGGTGAGCGAGGAATGGATCCAGGGCAGCCGGAACTTCGTCAACAAGCTCTGGAACGCCACCCGCTTCGCGCTGATCAACGGCGCGCGGGTGCCGGATGGCGCGCTGCCGACCGAGCTGTCGGTGGCGGACCGCTGGATCCTGTCCCGGCTCGCCGCCGTGCGCAGCGAGGTGGACGACCTCTACGAGAACTACGAGTTCGCGAAGGTCTGCGACAGCCTGTTCCACTTCGCCTGGGACGAGCTGTTCGACTGGTACGTCGAACTCGCGAAGGTGCCGATGCGAGACGCCGGCAGCCCCGCGGCCGAACGCACCCAACTGGTGCTGGGTCACTGCTTCGACACCCTCCTGCGTCTGCTGCACCCACTGCTGCCGTTCGTGACCGAGGCCCTCTGGCGGGCCGTGACCGGAGGCGAGACCGTGGTCACGGCGAGCTGGCCGAGGGAGGCCGGTCGCGCCGACGGGGCCGCCGAGATCGAGATGCGCCGCTTCCAGGAGCTCGTCGCGGAAGTGCGGCGTTTCCGCACCCAGCAGGGTCTGCAGCCGGGCCGGAAGGTGCCGGCCACGCTGGTCGGGGACCTCGCGGCGTGGGCGGCGCACCTCGGCGCGCTCGCCGACCTGACCGTCGAGGCGGCCGACGAACTACCCGGGAACCTCGCTGTGCTCACGGTGTCCGGGGTGCGGGTCGGGCTCGACCTGTCCGGCGCCGTCGACCGGGAGGCCGAGAAGGCCCGGCTCGGCAAGCAGCTCGTCGCCGTCGAGAAGGAGCGCGACCAGACCGGCCGCAAGTTGGCCAACCAAGGCTTCCTCGCCAAGGCGCCGGAGCAGGTGGTGACCTCCATCCGGCAGCGGGCGGAGGCGGCGGAGGCCGAGATCGCCCGGTTGCAGGACCAGCTGCGGGCGTTGGACGCGGCCACATGACCGACCCCGCCGGTCCGGCTGGCGCTACAGGTTCAGCTGACCCGGCTTCCGAGGGCCTGGGCCGCATCGAGAGGGCGCTCGCCGGGCGCTTCCCGCACCTCATGCGCCCCGACCTGTCCCGGATGACCCAGCTCGTCGACCTGCTCGGACACCCGGAGCAGTCGTTCCCCTCGATCCACCTGACCGGCACCAACGGCAAGACGTCGACGGCCCGGATGATCGACGCGCTGTTCCGCGGGTTCGGTCTCCGGCCCGGCCGCTACACCTCGCCGCATCTGGAGTCGCTCGCCGAACGCATCGCGATCGACGGACGACCGGCGTCGGCGGAGGTGTTGAACCGCGCCTACGACGACGTGCACCCGTATGTGGAGCTGGTGGACGCGAGCTCGCCGGAGCCGGTGACCTACTTCGAGCTGATGACGGCGATGGCGTTCAGCGCCTTCGCCGACGCCCCCGTCGACATCGGCGTCATCGAGGTCGGGATGGGCGGCACCTGGGACGCGACCAACGTCATCGACGGCGCGGTCCAGGTGATCACCCCGATCGCCCTCGATCATCCGGAGCTCGGCTCGACCCTGTCCGAGGTGGCCACCGAGAAAGCCGGCATCCTGCGTCCGGACGGGACCGTCATCCTCGGGCTGCAGTCGGTGGAGGCGGCCGAGGTGCTGCTCCGCCGGGCGTCCGAGCTCGGCACCGCCGTGGCACGCGAGGGCATCGAGTTCGGCGTGACCGAGCGGCGGCTCGCCGTCGGAGGCCAGATGTTGACGATCCAGGGGCTCGGCGGGACCTACGACGAGATCTTTCTCGGCGTGCAGGGACAGCACCAGGCCCACAACGCTGCCTGCGCGCTCGCCGCGGTCGAGGCGTTCTTCGGGGCGGGTGAGGGACGGCAGCTCGACGTGGAGACGGTGCGGCGGGCGTTCGCCGACGTCGAATCACCCGGTCGGCTGGAGATCGTCCGGTCCTCGCCGACCGTCCTCGTCGACGGCGCGCACAACCCGGCCGGGGTTGCCGCCCTCGTGGAGGCGCTGCGGGAGAACTACGCCTTCGAGAAGCTCGTCGGGGTCGTCGGGATCCTGAGCGACAAGGACGCGTCCGCCATGCTCGCCGCGTTGGAACCGGTGCTGCACACGATCGTCCTGACGCAGATCAACTCGCCCCGGGCGACCTCCGCGGACGAACTGGCGGCAGTCGCCGTCGAGTTCTTCGACGACGACCGGGTCGAGGTGGTGCCCCGGCTCGATGATGCGCTCGAGACCGCGGTCGCCATCGCCGAGGAGGATGCCGACCAGCTCAGCGGGGTCGGTGTGCTGGTGACCGGCTCGCTGCTGGTGGTGGGCGAGGCCAGGCGGCTGCTCGGGCACTGAGACGCGCCGGTCGGCTGCCGGAAGGGGAGCGCGGACGCACCGGGCTCAGCTGCGGAACGCCCGCTCCGCCCATCGGCTGAACCGGCCGTTGCCGGCCGTGCCCGCCGCCTGCACGGTCATCATCCCGGCGGACACGCCGAGCAGGCCGGTCACGAGGAGAGGTGCGCCGACGAGGAACAGCAGGATGCAGGGGATCCACATCAGCGCCGAGGCCACGCTGACGGCGATCTTCTCCGCGCGTGACCTGTCCCGAGTCCCCACGAATCTTCCTTCGTGGGCACGGCGTCCCGCGGTTGCGCCCCGCCCCTGTGGACAACCGCCCGGACGCCCGGCTCGATCCGGCATGCTTCCCCCGTGGACGAGATACGGGTGGATCCGGCCGCACTGGGCGACGCCGCCGCCGAGCTGGCGCGGCTCGGTGGCGTGGTGGAGGCGAGCCGCCGTGGCGCGGACGGGCAGGTGAACGCCCTGTCGGGCCGGGTCGGCGACCTCGGCGGCACAGTGCTGGACCAGTGGCGGCAGGCCGGCGCGGCGCTCGACCGGCTCGAGTCGGACTTCCGGGTGATCGGGCAGGCCCTGCACGAACTGGCGGCCTACTTCGGCGAGCTCGACCGCCAGGCGGTGCGCCGCTGAGCTTGCCGTACCCGCCGTGCGGGGAGATTTGGGACAACGGAGACGAGGCGGACCGACTGACCCGCCCTCGGCCACGTAACCTCGGGTCGGCAACTCCAGCACCGATCTGCACATCCCCCAGCACGTCCGGAAGGAATCTCTGCGTGGCCGCCGAGCGCACCCTCGTCCTCGTCAAGCCCGACGGTGTCCGTCGGGGACTCGTTGGGGAAGTGATCAGCCGGCTCGAGCGCAAGGGGCTCACCCTCGCCGCCGTCGAGCTGCGCACCCTCGATCGGGCGACCGCCGAGGAGCACTACGGCGAGCACCGCGAGCGGCCGTTCTTCGGTGAGCTGGTCGACTTCATCACCGGCGGTCCGCTGGTCGCCATGGCGGTCGACGGTCCCCGCGCCGTCGAGGCCGTCCGCACCTTGATGGGCGTCACCGACCCGGTGAAGTCGGCTCCGGGCTCCCTGCGCGGCGACTACGCCCTGGAGATCGGCGAGAACCTCGTGCACGGCTCCGACTCACCCGAGTCGGGCGCGCGCGAGGTGAAGCTCTTCTTCCCCAACCTGTAACAGCCGGGCGCGTCGCGCCGACGGGTGCTACAGAGCCCGCCGTACGCTGCGCGTGCATCAAGTGGAAGGTCCCGTTGCCATGGCAACTCTCTCCGTCATCGGTCGTGACATGGCGATCGACCTCGGCACCGCGAACACGCTGGTCTACGTGCGAGGCAAGGGGATCGTTCTCAACGAGCCGAGCGTCGTCGCCATCAACACGAACTCCACCGGCATCGTCGCGGTCGGCGCCGAGGCCAAGCGCATGATCGGCCGCACGCCCGGCAACATCGTGGCGATCCGCCCGTTGAAGGACGGCGTCATCGCCGACTTCGACACCACCGAGCGGATGCTGCGCTACTTCATCCAGAAGGTGCACCGTCGGCGCCGGTTCGCCCAGCCGCGGATCGTCGTCTGTGTGCCGTCCGGCATCACCGGCGTCGAGCAGCGCGCGGTCAAGGACACCGCCTACGCCGCCGGAGCCCGCAAGGTCTACATCATCGAGGAACCGATGGCCGCCGCCATCGGTGCCGGGATGCCGGTGCACGAGCCGACCGGCAACATGATCGTCGACATTGGCGGCGGCACCACCGAAGTCGCGGTCATCAGCCTCGGCGGCATCGTGGTCAGCCGGTCGATCCGCACCGGCGGCGACGAGCTCGACGAGTCGATCATGAGCTACGTGAAGAAGGAATACAGCTTGATGCTCGGTGAGCGCACCGCCGAGGAGATCAAGATGTCGATCGGGTCGGCTTTCCCGATGCCCGACGAACCGCACGCCGAGATCCGCGGCCGTGACCTCGTGTCCGGCCTGCCCAAGACGATCGTGGTCAGCGCCGAGGAGATCCGCAAGGCGATCGAGGAGCCGGTCAACGACATCGTCGACGCGGTGAAGTCGACGCTGGACGGGTGCCCGCCGGAGCTCGCCGGAGACGTCATGGACCGTGGGATCGTCATCACCGGCGGCGGGGCATTGCTCCGCGGCATGGACGAGCGGCTGAGGCACGAGACCGGGATGCCGGTCTTCCTGGCCGAAGACCCCTTGAATTCCGTCGCGCTCGGGGCCGGTCGGTGCGTGGAGGAGTTCGAGGCCCTGCAGCAGGTGTTGAGCCCTGAGCGCCGTAGCTGAGGGAATGCCGGTCCGGAGCGCGTGGCTAGCAGCACAGAGGCCGACTTCAGGATGCCCTGAGTGCCGTGGGGCGTGACAACCGCCGGACCCGGCTGCTGCTGTTCGCGCTGCTGGCGACCGCCCTTGCCCTGATCACCGTCGACTACCGCGTCAACGGCGCCGACTCGCAGCTCCGCAGTGGTCTGCACGACGTGGTCGGTCCGATCGAGCGCGGGCTCTCGGCCGTCACGTCGCCCGTCTCGAACGCCCTGGACGACTCGAAGAACGCGAAGAGCGAGCGCAGGCGGGCCGATCGACTGCAGGCGCAGGTGGACGACCTGAACCGGCGCGTGGCAGCGGATGCCGAGGCGCAGCGGCTCGGGGCTGCCCTGGCGAAGCTGCGGCTGCTGGCCGACAAGGGCTCGTTCAGCATCGTGCCGACCCGGATCATTGCCACCGGCGACGTGACCGGGACCGAGCAGACCGTCGACGTCGACGCCGGCACCGACGACGGTCTCGCCGCCGGGCAGCTGGTGATCAACTCGGACGGGCTGGTCGGGGTGGTGCAGCGGGCCGGCAGAAGCACGTCGACGGTGCGGCTGGCGATCGACCCGGCCACCGTCATCGGAGCCCGACTCGAGCGTTCGCAGGCGCTGGGCCTGATCACCGGCGCGGGACCGGCCGGCAAGATTTCGTTCACCCTCTACGACCCCACCCTGCCCTTGACGCCCGGTACCCGGGTGGTCACCTACGGCAGCACCAATTACGCCGGGGGGGTGCCGGTCGGCACCATCACCAAGCAGTTGCAGGGCAGCGAAGGCCTGTCCCGTCGGGCCGAGGTCACGCCGTTCGCGAACTTTGGATCCCTCGACCTCGTTGGGGTGATCGTGCGACGTCCGCCGACCGGCCCCGGGGACCGGTTGTTGCCCCCGCGTCCGGTCTCGACCCCCTCGCCGGCCCCGGTCTCGCCGAGTGCGCCGGCCACGTCATCGGCCGCGGCCACCATTCCCGGCCAGGCAGCCACCCCAGGGCGGGGGACGACGCGATGACCTCGCCCAGAACCCGCGAACGGATCGCCGCCCCCGCCTCAAGCCCGCAGTCTGGTGGCCGGACCTCCCAGCATTTGTCCGTAAGTTCTCAGCTCGTGCACCCCGCCCGCTATCTCGGCGTCGTCGTGCTGCTGCTCGTCGTGCTTCTGCTGCAGCGCACGCTGCTGTCCAGCCTGAACATCCCGCTGGGGACGCCCGACCTGCTTGTCATCGTGGTTGCGATCGTCGCCCTGCAGACAGGTCCGGCGCTCGGCAGCTTCACCGGCTTCCTCGCCGGCTTCGGAGCGGACCTGCTGTCGGACCACGCGCTCGGCCGGCTCGCCGCGGTCCTCTGCGTCGTCGGCTATCTGATCGGTCTGCTGCGGCAGGACGCCCAGCGGTCGGTGGCGATCCCGCTCGCCGCGGTCGTGGCCGGCGGGGTGCTCGCCGCGCTGCTGTTCGCCGGCACTGGCGTGCTGGTCGACGACTCACGAGCCGGCGGTGCCCTGCTGTTACAGCGGTGCCTGGCCGCCGTGCTCTACGGCCTGATCGTGACCCCCTTTCTGTTCCCTCTGATCGCACGGATCCTGAGGGGCAAGCAGCGGACCGGTCGGGAGGCGCGATGAGCAGCAGCTCCCGGGTGCGGACCGCTCCCGGCCGGAGCAGCGTCCGCATCACGGTGATGCGGGTCCTGGTCGTCTCGCTGTTCGCGACGCTCGCGTTGCGGCTGTGGACGCTGCAGGTGCTGCAGTCCGACCACTACCAGTCCGCGGCCAACGACAACCGGGTGCGCGAGGCGATCACGCCCGCGCCGCGCGGGTTGATCGTCGACGACGCGGGGCGGACCGTCGCGAGCAACCGGACCACGCTCGTCGTCAGCGTCGACCGAAGCATCCTGGACCGGCAGAAGGACAAGGGCGCCGCAGTCCTCACCCGGCTGGCGGGCGCCCTCGGCCTCCAGCCGCTCGAGCTCGTAGCACGGACCCGGCTGTGCAGCGCCAAGGTCCCTCAGCCCTGCTGGAACGGGTCGCCCTACCAGCCGATCCCGGTCGCCACTGACGTCTCGCCGCAGAAGGCGCTGTCGATCATCGAGGACCCCGACCAGTTCCCCGGGGTGAGCGCCGACACCCAGGCGATCCGCACCTACCCGTTCGGCGCGCTCGCGGGACACGAGGTCGGTTACGTCGGACCGATCAGCCAGGCGGAGCTGGACAAGTCGCCGGATCGGACGCGCACGGACACGGTCGGACTCGGAGGTCTCGAGCAGCAGTACGACAACGTGCTGCGCGGGCGGAACGGCGTCAAGAAGCTCGCCGTGGACCGGTTCGGTCGGGTGTCAGGAGTGGACTCGAGCACCGATCCCACCGTCGGCGACACCGTGGTGCTCGGCACGGACATGAAGGTCCAGAAGGCGCTGCAGGACGCCCTGAGCGGTGCGCTGGCGCACTCGACCGGCAAGGCGGACAGCGGCGTCGTGCTCGACGCCACGAACGGGCAGGTCGTCGCGATGGCGTCGCTGCCCGGCTACGACCCGTCGGAGTTCGTCGGCGGCATCTCCCAGGCCAACTACGACCAGTTGACCAACCCCGATGCCGGCACGCCGTTGTTCTCCCGCGCCTATCAGGGTTCGGGCGCCGTCGGCTCGACCTTCAAGCCCTTCTCGCTGATCGCGGCGGTGACGAAGCAGGGGCAGTCGCTCGATGCGAACTACGACTGCTCGCCCTCGCTGCAGGTCGGTAGCCAGGCCTTCCACAACTTCGAGGGCTCGTCGGCCGGCCCGATCTCGTTGCACCAGGCGATCGTCATCTCCTGCGACGTCATCTTCGACAAGTTCGCCTACGACGCCTGGCTATCGGATGGCGGTCTGCGCAACGGCAAGGGTCCCTACGCGCCGGCGCAGGAGATCTTCGTCAACAACGCGCGCCAGTTCGGCTTCGGCTCCCAGACTGGCATCGACCTGCCCGGGGAGACCGCCGGCGCGATCGTCGACCGGGCTCAGAACGTGCACAACTACAACCAGCTCAAGGCCTCCTACTGCCGACGGGCGAAGGACGGCTATCCGGAAGTGAAGGATCCGACCCAGGCCGCGCAGTTCCAGAAGTATGCGCAGGAGGCGTGTACCGACGGCAACCTCTACAACGGTGGTGCCGCTACCCAGTTCGCGATCGGCCAGGGCGCTTATCTGAACATCAGTCCGCTGCAGCTGGCTGTCGGCTACGCGGCCATCGCGAACGGCGGGACGGTGTACGAGCCGCGGGTCGCCAAGGCGATCCTCAACCCGGACGGCAGCGTCAAACAGGTCATCAAGCCGGTCGTGAAGAGCAAGGTGAACATCGACCCGACGGTCCTGGACTACGTCAAGAACGCGCTCGGTGACGTCACCATCAGCGGGACCGCGGCTGGCGCGTTCGCGGGCTTCCCGCTGCAGCAGATCCACGTCGGCGGCAAGACCGGGACGGCAGAGGTCCAGAACCAGGGCGACACCTCATGGTTCGTCTCGATGGGACCGCTGCCGAACCCCAAGTACATCGTCCTGATGTCGATCCCGAACGCCGGTCAGGGCGCCAAGACGGCGGCGCCCGCGGCCCGCCAGGTCTGGGAGGCCATCTACGGCATCGGCCAGCCTGCCGCGGTGCCGAACGGCCAGACGCCGACCAAGCTGCCCGCGATCCGGGCCGACGGTTCGGCGGCTCCACCGAGGCGTGCGCCGTGAGCAGCCAGGGACTGTCCGGTCTTCCGGGTCTGCGTAGCGCCCCGTCGTTGCGGGACCGGGCGGCGCAGGCACGCTCCGAGCGACGCGGTGCGATCATCCGGTCGATCGACTGGTTGCTGATCCTCTCCACCCTGGCGCTCTGCGGGCTGGGCTCGCTGCTCGTCTACTCGGCGACCAAGCAGTCCCAGATCGACCATCAGCTCGATCCGATGGCCTTCTTCAAGCGATCGCTGATGAACGTGGCCATCGGACTCGTCCTGGGCCTCGTCGTGGCTGCGGTCGACTACCAGTACCTGCGCGCCTACGCGCCGGTCCTGTATGTCGCGTCGCTGGTCGGGCTGGCGGCCGTGCTGCTGATCGGCTCGACGATCAACGGTGCGCGTTCCTGGATCGTGCTCCCGGCCGGCTTCCAGCTACAGCCTTCCGAGTTCGCCAAGGTCGCGCTGGTGGTCGGCATGGCGATGATCCTTGGTGAGAAGCGCGATGACTCCCGATTCGGCGTCACCTCGGCGCCGCGCACCCGCGACGTGCTGCTGGTTCTCCTGGTGGCCGCCCTGCCGCTCGGTCTGATCATGCTGCAGCCCGACTTCGGCACCACGATGGTGTTCGTCTTCGTGATCCTCGGCGTGATCGCCTGCTCCGGGGCACCGGTGCGGTGGGTGGTGGGGATGATCACGGCGGGGGTGCTGGCCGGTTGGGCGGTACTGGGGATGCACCTGCTCAAGCCGTACCAGGAGGCGCGGCTGACCCAGTTCGCCTCCAGCAACACCGCAAACGCCGGCAGCACCGGCTACAACGTGGACCAGGCGATGACCGCGAACGCCCACGGCGGCATCTTCGGCCGGGGACTGTTCTCCGGGTCGCAGACCCAGGGCCAGTTCGTGCCGGAGAACAAGACCGACTTCGTGTTCACGGTCGCCGGCGAGGAGCTGGGCTTCATCGGGGCCTGCGGGATCCTCGTGCTGCTCACGATCATCCTGTGGCGGGCGCTGTCCATCGCGCGGGCGTCGGAGGACACCTTCGGGCTGCTGGTGGCCGTGGGTATCGCCGTCTGGTTCTCGTTCCAGGCCTTCATTAACGTCGGGATGACGCTGGGCATCATGCCGGTCACCGGGCTCCCGTTGCCGTTCGTCTCCTACGGCGGCTCGGCGATGTTCGCCAACCTGATCGCGATCGGGTTGCTGCAGAACGTGTACCGCCGCAGCCGCTGACCGCGCCCCCTTCCGTCGCGGCAGACCCACGGGTCGCTCAGACCGCCTGCTGGTCTGCCGCTGTGCGGGTCAGCTGCGTCGAAGAGGGGAGGCTACTTTCATGAAGTCACGCACCCTCGGCAAGCTATCCGGCCACCAACTGCAGGTCAGCGAGCTCGGCCTCGGCTGCATGGGCATGAGCGAGTTCTACGGCACCTCCGACGAGCAGGAATCGCTCGAGGTCATCCACGCCGCGCTGGACGCCGGCTGCACCTTCCTCGACACCGCGGACATGTACGGCCCCTTCACCAACGAGAAGTTGGTCGGCCGGGCGATCGAAGGCCGACGCGATGAGGTCACCCTCGCGACCAAGTTCGGCAACCAGCGCGGCGCGGACGGCTCCTTCCTCGGCGTGAACGGTCGGCCCGAGTACGTCCGGAAGAGCTGCGACGAGTCGCTGGCCCGGCTCGGTGTAGACACGATCGACCTCTACTACCAGCACCGCGTTGACCCCAGCGTGCCGATCGAGGACACCATCGGCGCGATGGGGGAGCTGGTCACCGCGGGCAAGGTCCGCTTCCTCGGCATGTCCGAGGCGGCGCCGGAAACGCTCCGGCGCGCCGTCTCCGCGCATCCGATCACCGCCCTGCAGACCGAGTACAGCCTCTGGTCGCGGGACCCCGAGGACGACATCCTGCCGACGGTCCGCGAACTCGGCATCGGCTTCGTCGCCTACAGCCCGCTGGGTCGTGGCTTCCTCACCGGTCGGTTCGCCAGCGTGGACGACCTGCCGGAGGGCGACTTCCGGCGTAACAACCCGCGGTTCCAGGGCGAGAACTTCCAGCGCAACCTCGACGTCGTCACCCAGGTGCACCAGATCGCCGCGGAGAAGGGCTGTTCACCGAGCCAGCTGGCGCTCGCCTGGCTGCTGGCCCAGGGTGACGACATCGTCCCGATCCCGGGCACCAAGCAGAAGAAGTACCTTGCGGACAACCTCGGCGCGGTGGACGTCACGCTGACGCCCGATGACCTGCTCCGGATCGAGGCCGTCGCGCCGAAGGGCTTCTCGGCCGGCGACCGCTACCCGGACATGAGCGGCGTCAACCGCTGACCAGCTCCGGATCGTCAGCGCGAGCCGTGGGCAGGACCACGGCTCGTCCTGACGATTCCGGCGGTCGGCTGGCGCGGCGGGCTGACGTCTCGCTGTGGCCGGCGTCTGTCTCTCAAATTCTTGGGGATTGCCGGCTACCGCGATCCAGGCCGCAGGCGGTAGGGACGACGGAACAACTCCTCGAAACCGACGGTGTCCGGTGGGTCGCCCTCGAGCCACGCGTGGGCACGGAAGCCCTCCGCGGGAGCCCGCACCCCGATCACCAGGTCGCGCGGTTCTCCGTGCTCGCCCAGCCACGCCTGCCGCACCACGGCTGATTCGAGGCAGCTGGCATCGAGCCGACGCAGGACCGCGCCGACGGCGTGCTTCGCGGCGGACGTGCCCGCCCGCGGGGAGGCGGGCAACCGGAGGCCTTCCAGCCGTCCGGCCCGGAGCTGCCGCCGGGCTACTCGCGCGGCGAGCAGCGTCCATCCGGCGACGCGCCGCACGTCGGGGTCGCCAAGCCTGGTCCACGCCCGGCCCCGTGCTCCCCGGCCCTGTGCTGCCAGCCAGACGCGCAGAACCGCTGGCAGCCGACTTGCGAGCCGCAGCAGCCGAAACGGGTAGGCGAGGGCGAGACCGCAGAAGCCGCGAGTCGCCAGCGGGTCCGCCGCCCGGAGCACCGTCGGCGAGGGAACGAGCACGTCAAAGGCCAAAGCGGCGCGGCTCCGGCAGCCCCCCGCATCCGAGAGGGCGAACAGATGTCGGGCGCCCGTCCCCCGAAGCTCCTGGATCGGGGCGCCCTGCTCCAGAAAGACACTGTGCATCCGGTCGGCGGGCGGCAGAACGCTGGGCAGTCCCAGCCGGTCCGCGATCTCGATTCCTCCCGGGTCGAGACGGAGTCCGAGGGCGAGCCGAGTGACTGCCCCCACGAGCTGCGCGCGCTCTGCCGCGGCCCGCCACACCTGCTCGTCGAGGCGCTCGCAGGCCCTGGCCAGGTCACGGGCCGGTCGCCCGGCGGGACCGGCGGGTCCGGGCTCGCTCGCGTGCAGAGCGCTGATCAGGGCGATGCCGGCGGCGTCCGGGATCAGCACCGACGCGTGCAGCAACGGCATCGATACTGCGTAGCTCCGCATGACGTCCCAGAACGCCGACCAGTTCGCCACCCCGTGGAAGCCCCGATGGAGATCGACCGCCCCCGGGAGGTCACCCTCTCGTATCCAGGACTCCTCCACCAACCTGCCGGCCTCCCGCCGGCGCTGCCCTGCCTTCGGGTTGGCGAAGCCGCACCCGGCCAACGCGGTGCCGGCAGACGCGAAGTGGTCCGGCGCGACCAGCAGGTCGACGTCGGTGTAGGAGCGTTCGCCGGGGCTGTCCGCGTAAAGCCAGTACGCCATCGCCGGTCCCTTGAGCAGCACGGAGTCGACGTCGGCCGCACGCAGCGCCGTCACTGCATCCACGGCGGTGACGTCCAGCGCGAGTAGCCGCGCGACGCCGCGGACACCGGAGCTCGCCGCCCGGTTCACCGGCCGGCCCCCGCCAGCTCGGGCAAGCCGTCGCGCAGGAGCTGGACGACTGCATCCAGGGCGGACCAGGCGAAGGCGACGTGCCCGTCAGTGACAAAGGCGTCGTCGCTCAGCACCGGCACGGCTCGGGCCGCCAACGCCGCCAGCAGGGTGCACTTGCCGGCCTGCCTGGCCCCGCGGATCGCCCACGCGCCACCGCCGAGGACGGCTGCCCCGGCGTGAAAGGTCCCCCGTCCCTCCCAGCGGTCGACGATGCCGGCCGCCGGACCGAAGTGGGGATCAACGCATCATCGTCAGCCAGGGGCGGACCGTTGAACGTCGCCCGCCTGCCCGCGCGATCGTGCTCCTGGTCGGGCAGCAACAGGTCCTGAGCGACCAAGCCGGCAACACGCAGCCCGTAGACCACGCGCTGCGGACCGGTGCTCACCTCCTTTGTGTCGGCCCCCGACGCGGGATCGTCAGTCACCTGAACCGATCGACGTCCTTTACGGCACCGCTTGTCGGCGGAGAGCGCGAGGGCGGCGTAGGCCTTGAGCGCGTTCGAGATTTTCCGCGCCCGCGGTGCCGCCGGCCGGTAGCCCGCCGCCTGCTGCTCCGCGAGCCCGCGACCCTTCAGGTAGGAGGTCGGGTAAGCATCTCCTGCATGCCGGGTCCGCCTCGCGGCCCCTCGTAGCGGATGACGACGACGTCGCCGGGCGTGATGCGGCCGCTCAGGATCGCCTCGCGGCGTCCTCCTGCGACGCGCTCAGCTGATGCCGTTGGACAACTACGGCTTCAGCCGCCGGTTCGGATGGCTCAACGACCGCTTCGGCGTCTCGTGGCAGCTGAACCTCGCGTAGGACGCAACCAGCAGCCGACGCCGTTCGGCCGACAGAGCGGGGTGGGCCCGCCCGCGTACCGTTGATCCCATGCCAGTCGAGTCGGTCTTCCCTCGCCTCGAGGCGCTGTTGCCGCAGGTCCGCAAGCCGGTGCAGTACGTCGGGGGCGAGCTGAACGCGCAGGTCAAGGACTGGGACAGCGCCGCCGTGCACTGGGCGCTGATGTACCCCGACGCCTACGAGGTCGGGTTGCCCAACCAGGGCCTGATGATTCTCTACGAGGTCCTGAACGAGCAGCCGGACGTGCTGGCCGAGCGCACCTACAGCATCTGGCCCGACCTCGAGGCGCTGATGCGCGAGCACGGCGTCCCGCAGTTCACGGTGGACGGGCACCGCCCGGTGGCCGCCTTCGACGTGCTCGGCGTCAGCTTCGCGACCGAGCTGGGCTACACCAACTTCCTCGTCGCGCTCGACCTGGCCGGCATCCCGCGCCGGGCCGCGGACCGCACGGACGAGCACCCGATCGTCGTCGCTGGCGGGCACGCCGCGTTCAACCCGGAGCCGATCGCCGAGTTCATCGACGCCGCTGTCCTGGGTGACGGGGAGCAGGCCGTCCTGGCGATCACCGACTTGGTCCGCGCGCACAAGGCCGAGGGACGAGCTGCGGTGCTGAACGCGATCGCTGCCAGCGGCGTCGCCTACGTCCCGAGCCGTTACGAGGTCGAATACCTGCCGGATGGCCGTATCCGCCGCGTCGTCCCGGTGACCCCGGACGTGCCGCACCGCGTCGCCAAGCACACCGTCATGGACCTCGACGAGTGGCCGTACCCGAAGCAGCCGCTGGTCCCGCTGGCCGAGTCGGTGCACGAGCGGATGAGCGTCGAGATCTTCCGCGGCTGCACCCGCGGCTGCCGCTTCTGCCAGGCCGGGATGATCACCCGCCCGGTGCGCGAACGCAGCATCACCGGCATCGGCGAGATGGTCGAGCGCGGGCTGCAGGCCACCGGGTACGAAGAGGTCGGGCTGCTCTCGCTCTCCTCCGCCGATCACAGCGAGATCGCCGAGGTGGCGAAGGGGCTGGCCGACCGGTACGAGGGGTCGCAGACCTCGCTCTCGCTGCCCAGCACCCGGGTCGACGCCTTCAACATCGATCTCGCGAACGAGCTGGCCCGCGGCGGTCGTCGCTCCGGCCTGACCTTCGCGCCCGAAGGCGGCTCGCAGCGTCTGCGTCAGGTCATCAACAAGATGGTCAGCGAAGAGGACCTCATCCGGACCGTCTCGACCGCCTACGCCAACGGCTGGTCTCAGGTGAAGCTCTACTTCATGGTCGGGCTCCCGACGGAGACCGACGAGGACGTCCTCCAGATCGCCCGGATGGCCAAGGAGGTCGTCCGCACCGGCCGCGAGGTCAGTGGGCGCCGGGACATCCGCTGCACCGTGTCGATCGGCGGGTTCGTGCCGAAGCCGCACACCCCCTTCCAATGGGCGGCCCAGCTGTCCGCGGAGGACACCGACCGGCGGCTCCGGCTGCTGAAGGACGCGATCGGCCGCGACAAGTCGATCGGCTTCCGGTACCACGACGGCAAGCCCGGGGTGGTCGAAGGCCTGCTCTCGCGCGGTGACCGCCGCGTCGGCGCGGTGATCGAGGAGGTCGTCCGGCATGGTGGCCGCTTCGACGGCTGGAGCGAGCACTTCTCCTACGACCGGTGGATGGCGGCCGCCGAGGCGGTCGGCGTCGATGTCGACTGGTACACGACCCGCGAACGGGACGTCACCGAGGTGCTGCCTTGGGACCACTTGGACTCGGGGCTGGACAAGGAATGGCTCTGGGACGACTGGCAGGACGCGCTGGCCGAGACCGAGGTCGACGACTGTCGGTGGAACCCCTGCTACGACTGCGGTGTGTGCCCGACGATGGGCACCGACATTCAGGTCGGCCCGACCGGCAAGTCGCTGCTGCCGCTCAGCGTCGCCGCCACCGCCCCGGTCTGACGTGGCGCGTTCAGCCCCGGACCTGACCGGCCGGCCCACCGAGATCGCCCAGCGACTGCGCATCCGCTACGCCAAGCGCGGGCGGCTGCGGTTCACCTCGCACCGCGATATCGCCCGAGCCTTCGAGCGGGCGTTGCGGCGGGCGGCGGTGCCGATGGCCTATTCGTCCGGCTTCACCGCCCACCCCAGGGTCTCCTGGGTCGGTGCGGCTCCGACCGGCGTCGCCAGCGAGGCCGAGTACCTCGAGATCGCGCTGGCCGAGGTCCGGGACCCGGAGCAGGTCCGCAAAAGCCTCGACACGGCGTTGCCGCCCGGTCTGGACGTGCTGGATTGCGTGCCCGCCGAGGGGGCGTCGCTGGCCGAGCGGATCGACGCCGGGGCCTGGCAGATCCGTTTGGACGGCGTCGGCCAGGCCGAGGCCGAGCGGGTGGTGGCGGCGTTTCTGGCGGCTCCGACCGCCCCCATCGAGAAGCTGACCAAGGGGGGCAAACGCACCGTCGACGTGCGGGCCGCGGTTGCTTCCATGGCTGTCGAGGACCTCGAGAATACCGATAAGAATGTGTCGAGCGGAGGTGCTGACCACGTTTGTGCGATACTGACGCTTGTCGTACAGCAGACGACGCCCGCTGTACGACCCGACGACGTGATGGCTGCCTTTCGGATGGTGGCCGGTCTCGAGCCGCCGGTCCCTCCCGAGGTGACCCGGCTCGGCCAGGGCCGGTTGGCCGAAGATGGGTCGATATTTGACCCTCTGGCCCCTGTCCAGGAGAGCGCCAGGCCCGTTGGCTGACAGGCGTCGCAGACGCGTCGACGGAACCCCGTCGATGCCCGGAAGTTCCTGAGCGGCCGCGGTTTCATCCCGCGCCCGGGAGCCGAGAGGCGTACCCCTTGACCGAACCTGAGAACCAGAACAGCACCGACGCGACGGAGGAACGGACCGAGGCCGTTGCCCCGGACGCTCCTCCACCCGACGCAAGTCCGGATGCTCCGCCGCCCGACGCAAGCCCCGGCGCACCCCCGCGCGTCGCCGACCCCTTCGGCGGCACTCCGTTCCCTGAGCCCACAGCAGAGTTCCCGGAGCCCACGGCAGGACCGACGGGCGAGGGTCGGCCCCGCCGCCGCCGGGCCGCGTCCCGGCCGCCGGGTGCGGTGAGCGCGCCGTTTGGGCCTGTCGGTGCGGAACCCGCGAACGACCCCTCGACCCCCGACGACGAGGCGGGGCTCGCTCCCTCTGCCGTCACCGACGAAGCTGCCGGTACTGAGCGGCCCGCTCCCGTCGACGAGGTCACCGAAGACCTGACCGAGCAGCCCGCCACCGAACCGGCGACTCCAGAACCGACCGTGGCAGAGCTAGCGGAACCGGCCGTGACAGAGGCCGCGGAACCGGCGACTCCGGAACCGGCCGGGGAACCAAACGCCGAGGCTTCCGGTCCGCCCACCCGTCGCCGGGCCGCGCGTCGTGCCGCTGCTCCGCCGACCCTGACCTTCCAGGCCCCCGACCTCTCCGACCTGCCCCCGCGGCCGGCGCCCGTCGAGAAGCCGGCCGATGAGCCGGACGCGACCGATGACGACGCCGACGGTGGACGCCCAGGCGAGGACGACTCGGACGACGGCGGGCGGAGTCGCCGTCGTCGCCGCGGCCGGCGTGGCCGCGGCCGTCCGCGCGACGACGAGAACAATGACGAGGGCGGCGACGAGCCCGCCAGCGCTCCGGCCGCGTCCGAGCCGGCCGCCAGCGGCACCTCCAGCGGCGCCGGCACCGGGTCCGGCAGCGGGTCCGCCGAGGCCGAGGACACCTCGGACGGTGAGTCCGCCAGCGGCAGCAAGCGCCGTCGTCGACGCCGTCGCCGGGGGGAGGGCGAAGGCGGCAGCGAGGAGCCCGCCTCGACCGAGAGCAGCAGCTCGGCCGAAGACGAGATCAAGGGTGTCTCCGGGTCGACCCGGCTCGAGGCCAAGCGGCAGCGCCGCCGGGACAACCGGGACACCAGCCGTCGACGTGTCCCGATCGTCACCGAGGCCGAATACCTCGCCCGCCGCGAGGCGGTCGACCGCGTGATGATCGTCCGCAATGCGGGTGACCGGACGCAGATCGCGGTGATCGAGGACAACGTGCTCGTCGAGCACTACGTCACCCGGGCCAGCTCGAGCTCCTACGCCGGCAACGTCTACCTCGGCAAGGTGCAGAACGTCCTGCCGAGCATGGAGGCGGCTTTCGTCGACGTCGGCAAGGGTCGCAACGGCGTCCTCTACGCCGGCGAGGTCAACTACGACGCCAGTGGTCTCGAGGGGAAGCCCCGCAAGATCGAACAGGCGCTGAAGTCCGGTCAGTCGGTCGTCGTGCAGGTGACCAAGGACCCGATCGGACACAAGGGCGCCCGGCTCACCAGCCAGATCAGCCTTCCCGGCCGCTACATGGTCTACGTGCCCGAGGGCGGGAGCGCCGGCATCAGCCGCAAGCTCCCCGATACCGAGCGGGCCCGGCTCCGCAGCGTCCTGAAGAAGATCACGCCCGAGGACGCCGGCGTTATCGTGCGTACCGCGGCGGAAGGGGCCAGCGAAGAAGAACTGGCTCGGGACATTTCGCGCCTCGCGACCCAGTGGGAGCAGATCCAGAAGAAGGCGGCCAAGGCCAGCGCGCCGGCCCTGCTGTCGGCGGAGCCGGACCTCGTCGTCCGGGTCGTGCGCGACATCTTCAACGAGGACTTCCGCGAGCTCGTGGTCCAGGGCGAGCAGGAGTGGGAAACGATCCAGGCCTACGTCGACTCGGTGGCCCCCGACCTGCTGCCGCGGCTGCGCAAGCACATCGACTCCGAGGACGTCTTCGACACCCACCGGATCGACGAGCAGCTGCTCAAGGCGCTCGATCGCAAGGTCTACCTGCCCTCCGGCGGCTCGCTCGTCTTCGACCGCACCGAGGCGATGACCGTCGTCGACGTCAACACCGGGAAGTTCACCGGCAAGGGTGGCAACCTCGAGGAGACGGTCACCCGCAACAACCTCGAAGCCGCCGAAGAGCTGGTCCGCCAGCTCCGGCTGCGCGACATCGGCGGCATCATCGTCACCGACTTCATCGACATGGTGCTGGAGAGCAACCGGGAGCTCGTCCTCCGCCGGCTCACCGAGTGCCTGGGTCGGGACCGGACGAAGCACCAGGTCGCCGAGGTCACCAGCCTTGGTCTGGTGCAGATGACCCGCAAGCGCGTCGGTCAGGGCCTGCTCGAGGCCTACAGCGAGCCGTGCCCCACCTGTAGCGGCAAGGGGGTGCAGATCGAGCTCCCGTCCGCGGGCGGCGGTCACAAGCACGCCGGCAAGCCGATCCCGCGTCCGCCGACGACCCGCCCGATCCTTCCGCCGGAGCCCAAGGGCAAAGGCAAGGACGACACAGCCGATTCAGCCGACACAGACGAGGCAGCCGATTCAGCCGCTGAGGCCGACGCCGCCCTCGACGGCGCCGCCGAGGGCGGCGTCGAGTCGACCGTGGACTTCTCCCCGTCCCGGCCGACCGGGGACGAGGTCGAGGTCGAGGCGGCTTCTGCCGAGGTCCCAGCCGACCCCGCCATCGAAGCCGACTCGCCCGCGGCCCGGCAGGCAGCCCGCGCTGCGGCCGGCGCGGAGCTCGCCTCCGGCGACGAAAGCCAGGTTCGAACTGCTGACCCGGCTCCGGTCGCGGAGACCGCTCCGGCCCCCCGCGCCCGTCGATCGTCCCGACGGCGGGCGGCCCGTCCGGCGCCGACCACCGCCGTCGTCGAGGATGCTCCTCCCGGCCCCGATGCCGGCCCCGATGCCGGCGCTGGTTCCGGTTCTGATTCTGGTTCCGCGACCGGCCCGGACTCCGCCGCCGAAGACGGCACCGCTCCGGCGGCAGAGCCGACACACAGTGGCGACGACGACCCGGTGTCCAGTTTGTCGTGAGAGGGTCGCAACCATCCCGTTCGACGAAAGTCGGGGGGACGGGATGTCTCGTCGGGGGTCTACCGGTACGGCACACAAGCACGTCAGGGCGCGACGCGACGGTCGCCGCTTCCGCCTCGGGCGCGTCGCCCTGGCGGGTGCGCTGGGCGCCTGCCTGCTGGTCGCGATGCCGTCGTTCGCGACGGCAGCGCTGCCGAATCCGCTGCCGACGCCAGGCCCGACCCCGCCGGGGTACCGGCTCGGCGACTACGCCGACGGACAGGCGCGGAGCGTCCTTCCCCCCGGGGAGAACGGGCTGGTCAACACGCTGCAGGCGGCGGAGTTCGAGGCCACCGGCACCCGGCCGCCGAACAGCGATGACCAGCTCGGCCAGTACGCGAACCTGCTGTACGGCTCGCCCTCGCTGACCGACGGCAACCTCGGCACCTACTAGGAGAAGGTCTGCAAACCGGGCGGCGGTGCCCCGGACCAGGAAGGCAAGTACTACCTGTTCAAGGGCGTCTGCCAGCCGATGATCCACGAGGTCTACAGCGAGACGGCGATTCCGAAGCCGAGCGGCGCGGGGGCGCCGACGACCCTGACGCATGACATCTACCGGACGTCGCACGGCGTGGTGCAGGGCTGGACGACGTCCGGCGGCAAGCCGGTCGCGGTGGTCAACCAGCGCTCCACCTACGACCACGACGTCGACTCGGTGGTCGGCTTCCTGCGGTGGGGCGAGCCCAAGCTGACCCATGACGTGAGCAGCTGGAAGCAGGGCGCGGCCCAGATCGGATACACCTTCAACTGGTTCTACGTCGACGACCGGGACACCGGCTACTTCGTCAGCGGCCGGGACCCGGTGCGGCCGAAGAACGTGGACCCGAACCTGCCGAGCTGGGGCACCGGCAACGCCGAGTGGACCGGCCTCCTGCCGGCCGCGCAGCATCCCCAGCAGGTGAACCCGCCGCAGGGCTTCTTCGTCAGCTGGAACAACAAGCCGGCCCCCGGCTTCTCCGCGGCCGACGAGCAGTACGGCTACGGGCCGGTCTTCCGCTCGCAGATGCTGGTGAACCAGCTGAAGGCCCAGCTCGCGTCCTCCGGCGGCAAGGTGACCCGCACCCAGGTGGTGCAGGCGATGGAGACGGCCGCGTCGCAGGACCTGGACGGGGTCGCGGTGCTGCCGCAGCTGTTGGCCTATCTGAAGAACCGACCGGAGCCTCCGGGGGTCGCGGCGATGCTGTCGCAGCTGTGCCAGTGGCTCGCCGACGGCACCCACCGGAAGAAGGCCGCGACCGGCGACGCGCAGTACCAGCACGCAGCCGCCGTGGCGTCATGGATGAGTTGATGCCGGAGCTGATCCGCTCGGTCTACGACCGGCTCCTCGCCGGAGGTGGCGTCGGGTCTGTGGGCAACAACGGCGGCGCCACCGACCCGGGTTACTCGATCCTGCCGATGCAGTTCGTCAACACCCCGAACAGCGGCGGTCAGCACCTCGGAAGCGCCTACGACGGCGGGTACGAGGGGTATCTGGTCAAGACCCTCGCCCAACTCCGCGGGCAGAAGCCGGCGGCGCCGTTCGGCACGGTTGTCACCGGCACGTGGTGCACCTCCGGTCCCGCCTCCTGCCGCGCGTCGATCGATGCCGCCCTCGCGAGGACGTACGACGCCCTGCGGACCGCGAACGGCGGCTCCACCGACGTCGCGTCCTGGACGTCGTCGACCGTCTCGCACGCGGCCGGGCAGACGATGCCGCAGTTCGACGCGATCGCCTATCGGGCGCTCGGGGTCATCGGACAGCCGAACATCGACTGGCAGAACCGGCCGACGTTCCAGCAGGTGGTCCAGTTCCCGCGGCACCGGCCGCGCTGAGCTGTCCACCCGTTTGACCGAGGGCCCACGACGAGCACAGCGGCCGGACAACAGGTGGAGTTCACGTAGACTCACCGAGGTCCGCGCCGCTGCGTGCCCGTCCGCCTGCGCACCTCTGGTAGCCGGCCCATGGGGCTCGGTGCGGACCACGAGACGTCGACATCGAACAGTAGTTCCGAGAGCAGGGGAGTCGCGGTGTACGCGGTCGTCCGTACCGGCGGCAAGCAGCACAAGGTAGCGGTCGGAGACGTCTTCGACGTCGAGAAGCTGCCGGGTGCCGCGGGCGAGAGCGTGACCCTTCCGGCCCTTCTCGTGGTCGACGGTGCGAACATCACCACCGACGCCCAGGCTCTGGCCGGCGTCGCCGTCACAGCTGAGGTTGTCGGGCCGATCAAGGCCCCGAAGATCCGGATCCACAAGTTCAAGAACAAGACCGGTCAGCACACGCGGCAGGGTCACCGGCAGAAGCTGACGCGGCTGCGTGTGACCGGCATCGAGACCGGCTGAGCGGGGGAGTAGCAGACAATGGCGCACAAGAAGGGCGCGAGTTCCTCGCGCAACGGCCGTGATTCGAACTCCCAGCGACTGGGCGTGAAGCGCTTCGGTGGTCAGCTGGTCAACGCCGGCGAGATCATCGTCCGCCAGCGTGGCACCCACTTCCACCCCGGTGACCTCGTCGGTCGCGGTGGCGACGACACGCTGTTCGCGCTGTCCGCGGGCCACGTGCTGTTCGGCACCAAGCGGGGTCGCAAGACCATCAGCATCGTCCCCGCCGGTGTCGGCAGCCCGGACCCGGTCGACGCGTAAGCCAGTACTTCCTCGATCGGGCGGGCGGCTGAACGACAGCCGGCCCGCCCGTTCGTCTGTTGGCGGGCGTTACCCGCCCCACCTCTGAGGAGTTCCGTGGCCACCTTCATCGACCGGGTCGTTCTGCACGTCGCGGCCGGTGACGGCGGGCACGGCTGCGCCAGCGTGCACCGCGAGAAGTTCAAGCCACTCGGTGGCCCGGACGGCGGCAACGGCGGACGGGGCGGAGACGTCGTCCTCGTCGTGGACCCGAGCACCACGACGCTCCTGGACTTCCACTTCCACCCGCACCAGAAGGCGACCAGCGGCAAGCCCGGGCAAGGCAGCCACCGGACCGGCGCCGAGGGTGTCGACCTCGTGCTCGCCGTGCCCGACGGAACCGTCGTGCTGGACGCCGAGACCGGGGAACAGATCGCCGACCTGGTCGGCGTCGGCACCCGCGCGGTGATCGCGGCCGGAGGTTCCGGCGGTCTCGGCAACGCGGCCCTCGCCTCGACCCGGCGTAAGGCGCCGGGGTTCGCCCTGCTGGGCGAGCCGGGGGCAGCGCGCGAGGTGCTGCTCGAGCTCAAGTCGGTGGCCGACGTCGCCCTCGTCGGCTTCCCGAGTGCCGGCAAGTCCTCGTTGATCGCCGCGGTCAGCGCCGCTCGGCCGAAGATCGCCGACTACCCGTTCACCACGTTGGCGCCGAACCTCGGGGTCGTGAAGGCAGCCGACCATCCGCCGTTCACCATCGCCGATGTGCCCGGCCTGATCCCGGGAGCGAGCAGCGGCCGCGGGCTCGGGCTGGAGTTCCTCCGGCACGTGGAACGGTGCAGCGTGCTGGTCCACGTCCTCGACGGCGCAACCCTCGAGCCGAACCGGGACCCGCTGTCCGACCTGGACACGATCGAGGCCGAGCTCTCCGCCTACGGCGGACTCGAGGACCGGCCGCGCCTTATCGTGGTCAACAAGATCGACGTCCCCGACGCCCAGGACCTCGCCGACATCGTGCGACCCGAACTTGAGGCCCGCGGGCTCGAGGTCTTCGAGGTCAGCGCCGCTACCCACGCCGGGCTGCGCCCGCTGGTGCTGCGGCTCGGCCAACTCGTCGAGGAACACCGCGCCGGGCAGCCGTTGGCCGGCGCGACCCGCATCGTGTTGCGGCCGAAGGCGGTCAACGAGAGTTCGTTCGCGGTCACCGAGACGGGCGAGCAGACCTACATGGTCACCGGCCTGAAGCCGGAGCGCTGGGTGCGTCAGACCGCCTTCGACAACGATGAGGCCGTCGGCTACCTCGCCGACCGGTTGGCCAAGCTCGGCGTCGAGGCCGAGCTGGCGAAGCTGGGCGCGAAGTCCGGCGCCGTGGTGACGATCGGGGCCGGACCGCAGGGCGTCACCTTCGACTGGGAGCCGACGCTGGGTGAAGCGGCAGCCATCGAAGCCCTGGCTGGCCCTCGGGGGACCGACAAACGCCTCGCCGACTCGCTGCGGCTGACCCGGGCCGAGCGCAACGCGCAGTACGCCGCACGGCGTGCCGAAACGGCCGAGTCGGCCGAGGCAGCTGACCCGGCCGAGACGTCACAGGAGGACCCGGACGCCGCCGACCTGCTCGTCGACGAGTACGGCAACCGGGGATGAGTCGCGACGCCCTTCGCCTCGCCAAACGGATCGTCGTCAAGGTCGGCTCCTCATCCCTGACCTCAGCCGAGGGCGGCCTGGACGCCGGGCGCCTCGATGCGCTGGTCGACGCGCTCGGCGCTACGCAGGGTGCCGACCCCGCCGCGCCGGTCCGTGAGCTGATCCTGGTCTCCAGCGGCGCCATCGCCGCCGGTCTGGCCCCGCTCGGGATGCGGCGGCGCCCGCGGGACCTCGCCACGCTGCAGGCCGCCGCCAGCGTTGGGCAGATGCTGCTGGTCGCGGGGTACGCCGACTCGTTCGCGCGGTACGACCGTTGCGTCGGGCAGGTGCTGCTGACCGCCGAGGACATCGTCCGGCGAGCGCACTACCGCAACGCCCGGCGCACCCTGGAGCGGCTGTTGGCACTGCGGGTGGTGCCGATCGTCAACGAGAACGATGCCCTCGCTACCGCGGAGATCCGCTTCGGCGACAACGACCGGCTGGCCGCCCTCGTCGCCCACCTGGTCGGTGCCGACGCGCTGGTGCTGCTGAGCGATGTCGACGGCGTCTACGAGTCCGACCCGAGGAAGGCCGAACCGGGGCGACCGGTGGCCCGACTGGACGAGGTCCGCGGCGAGGAGGACCTCGCCGGTGTGCTCACGACGAAGGGCTCGGGGTCGGCCGGCGTGGGCTCCGGCGGTATGAGCACGAAGATCGACGCCGCGCGAGTGGCCACCGCCGGGGGCTGCGCCGTCGTCGTGGGCGCGGCCGGGGACGCTGCCGCGATCCTCGCCGGAGAGCCGAAGGGCACCTTCTTCCACCCGGCGGCGGGACGACGCACCTCGGCCCGGCTGCTGTGGCTCGCGCACGCGAGCGCGCCTCGCGGCCGCCTCTACCTCGATGCCGGTGCCGTGCGGGCCGTCGTGCAGCGCCGCATGTCGTTGCTCTCGGCTGGCCTGACCGCCGTCGAGGGAGAGTTCGCGGCTGGTGACCCCGTTGACCTGTCGGACCCGGCCGGGCATGTGGTCGCGCGGGGAATCGTTGCCTACGACGCCGCCGAGCTACCTGCCATGCTGGGACGCAGCACCGTGCAGATGGGTCCGCGCTACTCGCGTGAGGTCGTGCACCGGGACGACCTCGTGTTGATGCCGGACAGCTCACGAGCGGTGGGGCGACGCGGAAGCCAGGAAGCGGTCGGAGCGGAGAGGTGACCAGGGACATGCAGGAGCAGACCGGATCTGGCCGGGCTGAGGACGGCGGAGCGACCACCGGCCAGCCGCGGGAAGCGGTTCGCGACGTCGCGGTCCGGGCCAAGGAAGCAGCCTTCTCCCTCGCGTCGCTGCCACGCGGCGTCAAGGACGCCGCTCTGCTCGTGATGGCCGACGCCCTGGTCGCGTCCGAACCGCAGATCCTCGCGGCAAACGCCGCCGACGTCGCCCGCGCCCGGGACAACGGGACCGCGCCGGGCCTGGTCGACCGGCTCGTCCTCACCCGGGGCCGGCTCGAGGACATGGCCGACGGGTTGCGCCAGGTGGCGACCCTCGCGGACCCGGTCGGCGAGATCGTCCGCGGCTACACGCTTCCGAACGGCCTCGAGGTCCGCCAGACCCGGGTGCCGCTCGGCGTCGTCGGCATGATCTACGAAGGCCGGCCGAACGTCACCGTCGACGCCGCCGGCCTCTGCTTGAAGAGCGGCAACGCCGTCCTGCTGCGCGGAAGTGCCAGCGCCTACGAGTCGAACATGGCGCTCGTCGACGTACTCAGCCAGGCCGTCGTCGACGTCGGCCTCCCGGCCGACGCGATCCAGCTGGTGCCCGGGATGACACACGAGTCGGTCAAGCAACTCATGCGGCTGCGCGGACTGGTCGACGTGCTCATCCCGCGCGGCGGCGCCGGCCTGATCTCGTCGGTGGTGGAGGAGTCGCTGGTCCCGGTGATCGAGACCGGCGTCGGCAACTGCCACGTGTACGTCGACGCGGACGCCGACCTCGACCTCGCGGTGAAGCTGCTGCTGAACTCGAAGGCTCAGCGGGTGAGCGTCTGCAACGCCGCCGAGTCGCTGCTGGTCCACCGGGACATCTCCGATGCGTTCTTCGCCCGTGCGCTTCCGGCCCTCGCCGAGGCGGGGGTGACGTTGCACGGTGACGACGCTGTCCTGTCCGCGGTCGAGGGGAGCGGCGTCACCGCGGTCGCGGCGACCGACGAGGACTGGGCTGCCGAGTACTACTCGCTCGATCTCGCCGCCCGGGTCGTGGACTCGCTCGACGACGCCTGCCGACACATCCGGCGGTGGAGCAGCGGCCACACCGAAGCGATCATCACGAAGTCGTTGACCGCCTCGAAGCGGTTCATTGCCGGCTGCGACAGTGCGGCGATCATCGTCAACGCATCGACCCGGTTCACCGATGGGCACCAACTCGGGATGGGTGCGGAGATCGGCATCTCGACCCAGAAACTGCACGCCCGGGGTCCGATGGCGTTGCCCGAGCTGACCTCGACCACCTGGGTCATCTACGGCGAGGGCCAGATCCGGGAGTAGCCCGGGCGGTCGCGCATGGTCACCGCGCGACTGCGAAGTCGGGGCTAGGCAGCGCCACCGGGGTGGATGACTGTGCGCTCTCCGCCGGAAGGAGTGCGCCGCATGTTCAGGCGATGCAAGGCCGTTTCTCGTCGATTGGTGCTCCTGCTTGCCCTCGTGCCGTTGCTGGCGCTGACCGCCTGTCACCAGCAGTTCGGCTCGGTGCCACACGGCGGCCCAGCGGTCGGTTCGGGTCACCCGATAGCAGTGGACATCCGTACGGCTGCTCACCCGGGCTTCGACCGCGTCGTCTTCGACTTCAACGGTGGCGTGCCGGCCTACTTCGCCGAGTACGTGTCGGCGAATCAGCTGGTGGGACCCAGCGGAACACCGGTTTCGGTCGCCGGCACGTACTTCCTCCGCGTGCGCTTCACCGGGTTGACCACCGCCCCGGCACCGTTGCTCCGGACACCGAACCTAACCGAGGTGAAGCAGGTGAAGCAGGTGAAGCAGGTCGAGGACTCGGAGGGGGTGCTGATCTACGGGGTCGGGGTGTCGCGCCGTAATGCGTTCCGCATCTTTTCTCTGACCGCGCCGGACCGGGTCGTCCTGGACGTGCAGCGCTAGACCCGTCGAACCGCTCCAGACCCGCCAAACCGCCCCAGGTCTGTCGGCGCTCAGTGCGAGTCGGCCGACCCCTCGAGCGCGAGGTAACCGGCGAGAGCGGTGTAGTCGTCGTCGCCGTGACCCGCTGCGATGGCCTCCTCGGCGTACTTCGCGGTGCCGGCCGTGAGGGGAAGGTCGATGGGCGAAACATCGACGGCGATCTGCAGGTCCTTCAACATCAGTTCGAGTGAGAACGCGGTCGGCTGGTACTCGCTGTTGGCGAGCATGTCCTTCTTCTGGTTCACGCTGAAGCCGAGGGGTCCCTGGCCGAGCTGAGTCAGCAGGACGTCCCGGTCGATGCCGAGTTCCTGCCCTAGCCGCAGCGCTTCGCCGACCCCGCCCATCGCGACGCCGAGGGTCAGGTTGACCACGGTCTTCAGCGCGTTCCCGGATCCCGCAGGGCCGACGAGGCGGATCTTCTCCGGGTCGGCCCAGGTCTCGATCAGCGGCTTGGCGGCGGCGATGTCGTCGTTCGAACCGCCGACCAGGACTGCGAGCGTGCCCTGTTGGGCCGGAGTGACCGTGCCGACCACAGGGGCGTCGACATAGCGGAGGCCCTTGCTGTCGGCGAGCGCGGCGAACTCCTGGGCCGCGTCCCGACCGATCGTGGTGGAGTCGATGACGAGCGTGCCCTGGGCCGCGTTGTCGCCGACCTCCTTCAGCACCTCCCGGACCGAGTCGGGGCCGAACAGCATCAGCACGACCACGTCGGCATTGCCCACGGCCTCGCCGACGGATTTGGCCTCGGTGGCGCCGGCCTGGACGAGCTCATCCGCCTTGCCGGACGAGCGGTTCCAGACCGTCAGGTCGTGCCCTGCGTCCAGAACGTGCCGGGCCATGGCTGACCCCATCCGACCAAGTCCGAGAAAGGCGATACGCATGTCATCCGCCTACCCCCGGTGCTCTGGGCTAACTGCGTCGCCGCGGTGACGTCACGGACTGCGTTCCGTGTCGACCCGGGTCCGGGCGGTGGTTGCTGTGCAAACTCAGCGCAGAACCGAATCCCGACGCCGGGAATGTCCGAGTTAGGCCCGGTTTCGCGAGCCCCACCGGACGGACTCGCGGAGAGATTCCACACCCACCCGGCCTGTGAGGCCTGCGGAGGCGGTCAGAGCTGCACGGAACGCAGCCGGGGCACAATCGAGTGATGCAGCAGACCCCCGTCTTCCGCGATGTCACCGACGTCCGTGACCGGCTGGCCGAAACCGGCTACCTCGCCGACGACGGCATCGCCACGACCGTGTTCCTCGCCGATCGGCTCGGCAAGCCGCTGCTCGTCGAGGGCCCGGCCGGCACCGGCAAGACAGAACTCGCCAAGGCGATCGCCGCCGCCACCGAAAGTGCCCTGATCCGACTGCAGTGCTACGAAGGGCTCGACGAGGCCCGGGCGCTCTACGAGTGGAACTACAAGAAGCAGCTGCTCCGGATTCAGGCTGCGAACAACTCGCCGGAAGACTCCAGCTGGTCCACGACGCAGGACGACATCTTCAGCGAGGAGTTCCTGCTGGAGCGACCGCTGCTCGCGGCCATCCGCCGAGAGGGATCGACCGTCCTGCTGATCGACGAGACCGATAAGGCCGACGTCGAGGTCGAGGGCCTCCTGCTCGAGGTGCTCTCCGACTTCCAGGTGACGATCCCCGAGCTCGGGACTGTGGTGGCGACCCGGCGGCCGCTGGTGGTGCTGACCTCCAACGCGACCCGCGAGCTGTCCGAGGCCCTGAAGCGCCGCTGCCTTTACCTGCACCTCGACTACCCGACTGCCGAGCGGGAGAAGGCGATCGTCCTGTCCCGCGTCCCGGAGCTGCCCGAGCAGCTGGCCGAGTCGCTGGTCCGCACGGCGCGGGCGATGCGGGCGATGGAGCTCAAGAAGAGTCCGAGCATCGCGGAATCGATCGACTGGGCGCACACCCTGCTCGCGCTCGGCCTTGACACGCTGGACGAGAAGGCCGTCTCTGCCACGCTCGGTGTGGTCCTCAAGCACGCATCCGACCAGGAGCGCGCTATCTCTCAGCTGAAGCTCGGCTGACGGTGGGAGAAGCGAAATGAGCCTGCTCGACCGGACGGTCGGATTCACCACGGCACTACGCACCGCCGGCCTGCCGGTCAGCACCGCCGAGACCGTCGACGCCGTACGGGCGATGGGCAGCATCGAGCTGATCGACCGTGGGCAGCTGCGGGCGGCGCTGGCGGCCAGCGTCTGCAAGAAACCGGCCTACCGGAGCACCTTCGACACCCTGTTCGACCTGTGGTTCCCGCCGCGGATCGGGGACGGCGCCGCCGCCGAGCTGGCTCGTCAGCAGGACGGCGAGCCGAGCGACGTCCCGGTCAGCGGCGACCCGGCGGCGCTGCGTGAGGCCCTCCGCGAGGACCTCAGCCGGCTGCTGCTCGACGGCGACGAGGATGCGATCCGTCGCTTCGCCCGCGAGGCCGTCGGACTGCTCGGGCGGGCGGAGACGCAGCCGGGCCGGCAGTCGTGGTTCGCCTACCGGGTGCTGCGCGCGCTCTCCCCGGACACGCTGATGGCCGCCTTGCTGAAGGCGATGCTCGGCGAGCAGGAGCGCGGTGGTCTGGCCGAGCGGGTGGCGCGCCAGACAATCACCGAGCGGATCAAGCTTTTCGAGGAGACGGTCGAGGGCGAGGTCCGCCGCCGGCTTGCCGAAGAACGCGGCGTCGAGCAGATCGCCCGCACCGCCGTGCAGCCGCTGACCGAGCAGGTCGAGTTCCTGCGGGCTTCTCGCAAGGACCTCGTCGAGCTCCGCCGGCAGGTGCATCCGCTGGCCCGCCGTCTCGCCACCCGGCTGACGGCCCGGCGGCGGCTGGGGCGCTCCGGCCGGCTCGACTTCCGCCGCACCGTCCGGGCGTCGCTGTCCACCGGCGGCGTCCCGATCGTCACCAAGCACCGCCCGCACAAGCCGCACAAGCCGGAGCTGGTGGTGCTGTGCGACGTATCGGGGTCGGTCAGCTCGTTCGCCCACTTCACGCTGATGCTCACCCACGCGCTGCGGGAGCAGTTCTCGAAGGTGCGGGCGTTCGCCTTCATCGACACCGCTGATGAGATCACCGACTATCTGCGCGAGGCGGACCTCGGCGACGTGATGAGCAAGATCGCGAGCCATGCGGACCTGGTGTGGTTCGACGGCCACAGCGACTACGGCCACGCGCTCGAGGTGTTTGCGGAGAAGTATCCCGACGCGATCACGCCGAAGACGTCGCTGCTGATCCTCGGCGATGCCCGCAACAACCACCGCTCGCCGAACCTGCCGGTGCTCCGGCGGCTGGTGAAGGAAGCCCGGCACACCTACTGGCTCAACCCGGAGCCGCGGTCCTACTGGGGTTCGGGGGACTCGGCCGCCGGCAACTACGCGACCGTCGTGGACGACATGGTGGAGTGCCGGAACGTCGAGCAGCTCGCCGAGTTCGTGCAGCGGTTGCTACCGACGTGAACGGAGCAGCTCAGTGATCGTCCTCGACGTGCCGCTGGACCTCATCGCGCTGACTCTGAAAATCCGGTGCGTTGATGTAGCCGCCGAGAACCTCGACCATTTCACCCAGGGCAGCGCTTTGTCGGGCGATGGTCACCAGCCGACGGTCCGTTTCAGCGATGTGGCCGTCGATTTCGGCAAACCGAGCAATCGTTGCTTCATCCATCGCGCGGCCTCCCCTTCGCGGGTGTTCCGTCACCGCGTAGAACACGATAGACGGCTCGCTCGGTCCAGCCACCCGCGCTCCACAGCTGCCGGAGGCTCGCCGTGATGCGACGCTGGCTGTTCGCCGATCAGCTCGGTCCCGAGTTCCTCGACGATCCGAAGCAGCCGGTGCTGCTCATCGAGTCGAAGGCGGTGTTCCGGCGGCGCCGATTCCACCGGCAGAAGGCGCACCTGATCCTCTCGGCGCTGCGGCACCGGGCCGCCGAGCTCGGCGACCAGGCGATGTTCCTGCAGACCGAGACCTACCGCGAGGCGTTGGCGCAGGTCGACGAGCCCCTCACCGCGTGCGGGCCGACGAGCCGCGGAGCTGATCGCTTCGTCCGCCGGCTCCCGAACGTCGAGGTGCTGCCGGAGCGCGGCTACGGCACGACCAAGGCCGAGTTCGCCGCGTGGACGAAGGAGCGCGGCGGCCGGCGGCTGCTGATGGAGGACTTCTACCGCAACGCCCGGCTCCGGCACGGGTTGTTGATGGACGGCGACGAGCCCGCGGGCGGGAAGTGGAACCTCGACCACGACAACCGCGAGCCACCGCCGAAGGGCGACCGGCTCGGGGTGAAGGAGCCGTACTGGCCGACCGAGGATGAGATCGACGAGCAGGTCCGCGCCGACCTCGACCGCTGGGAGCGCGAGGACGGCATCACCTTCGTCGGCGCCGACGGTCCGCGACTGTTCGCCGCGACCCGCTCGGAGGCCCTGTCGGCCTTGCGCCGGTTCATCTCGGGGCGGCTGGCAACGTTCGGGCCGTACGAGGACGCGATGCTCGCCGAGGACTGGACGATGGCGCACTCGCTGCTGTCCGCGCCGATGAACCTCGGCCTGATCAGCCCGGTCGAGTGCGCGCAACGGGCCGAGCAGGCCTACCGCAAGGGCGAGGCGCCGCTCCAGAGCGTGGAGGGCTACGTCCGGCAGCTGATCGGCTGGCGGGACTACATCTGGAACATCTACTGGCACGTCGACGAGGACCTGAAGACGAGCCCGGGAGACGCGAGCTCGAAGGAGTCCGACCAGCCGGACTACCGGTCCCGCAACTACCTCGACGCGCACGAGGACCTGCCGGCCTGGTTCGCCAACCTCGACGCGGACGCCGTCGAGGCCCGCTGCCTGTCCGACGCGCTGCGGGGCGTGCGGGACCGCGCCTGGGTGCACCACATCCCACGGCTGATGGTGCTCGGCAACTACGCGCTGCAGCGTGGGTGGGACCCGGAGCAGCTGACCGACTGGTTCCACCGCTGCTTCATCGACGGATACGACTGGGTGATGCTGCCGAACATCGTCGGCATGTCGCAGCACGCCGACGGCGGCCTGATGGCGACCAAGCCGTACGCGGCCGGCGGTGCCTACATCAACCGGATGAGCGACTACTGCTCCGGCTGCGCGTTCGCCCCGTCGAAGCGGCTGGGGGACGACGCGTGCCCTTACACCGCGGGCTACTGGTGGTTCCTCGCCCGCAACGAAAGCCGGCTGAGCGGGAATGCCCGGATGCGGCAACCGTTGTTTGGCTTGAAGCGTCTGAAGGACGTGCCTGCGGTGGTGGCACAGGAGGAGGACCGGGCCAACGCAGCACCACGCGTCGTTCGGTCGGGGGAAGATGCGAACGAGGGCGTTCGGCAACCGGATCTGCACGAGTAAGTCGGGGTGAGCATGGCGTCATTCGGTCGCCGGGTCCGGGAGCGGCTGTCGCGCAACGCGACCGTCCCCGTCGGGCTGTGTGAGCATCTGCAGGACGCGCCCGCCGACGTCACGCCGCTCAGCGAACGCTGCGCCGGTTGCGACGCCCAGGGCACCAGCTGGGTCGATCTGCGGATCTGCCTGACCTGCGGCGAGGTCGGCTGCTGCGACTCTTCGCCGTGGCAGCACGCCGCCGCGCACGCGACGGCGGCCGGGCACCCGGTCATGCGCTCGTTCGAGCGGGGCGAATCGTGGCGCTGGTGCTACGTCGACGAGATGATCGGCTGACGTTCCGCATGGCTGACGTTCCGCACGGCCGCCGTTCCGCCCGGCTGCGCCGACCCGGCTCAGCGCAGCAGGCTGACCTCTTCGAAGTCGAGTTGCTTCTGCATCTCCCGTAGTGCTTCGTCGGGGAGCTGACCCGCGTCCCGGAGCCGCACGAGTTCGCTGCGTTCAGCTTCCAACATCGCCGCGCGGATCCTCCGCCAGGCCGCCGACGGCGTCTCGTCCCGTTCGGGATCGCCGTCGGCCCCCTCCCGCACCTCCGAGAGCCGCTCCCACCCGCTGTTCATCCGAGACGCGGACAGCTGCCGCAACCCCTCCGCCACCCCGTCCGGCGGCGGGTCGTCCTTGAGGGCCTCGTCGAGGCGCGCGAGCCCGGCCCGGCCCGCGGACTGCTGGGCGGCGGCCTGGGCCAGCAGCACGCTCTGCCGGTCTCGGCGCAGACCCAGCCAGCGCAGTACCGAGGAGAACGTGAGGCCCTGCAGGATGAGCGTTCCGAGGATGACCACGAACGTCAGGAACAGCACGAGGTCACGCTCCGGGAAGGGGCGTCCGTCGTTCAGGGTCAGGGGCAGGGCGAAGGCGGCGGCGAGCGACACCACACCGCGCATCCCGGCCCAGGACAAGCCGGCCGGCTGCTGCCACGGCGGAGACGGGTCCCGCTCCCGGACCCGTCGGCTGATCCTCCGCGGAAGATAGGTCGCCGGGAAGATCCACAGCGGCCTGGACAGGAGGACCACCAGCAGCAGGATCAGGCCGTCCTGGATCAGGGACCAGAGCGAGTAGGCGTCCAGCCCGTTCAGGATGCCGGGCAGCTGCAGCCCGATCAGCAGGAAGACGGTGCCTTCGAGCAGGAACGTGACCAGGCGCCACACCGGCTGGGTCTGCAGCCGGGAACGGGAGGACTGCACCGTCGGGGAGGCGTGGCCGATCATGAGTCCGGCGACGACGACAGCCAGCACGCCGCTGGCTCCGACCTGCTCGGCCGGCAGGTAGGCGATGAAGGGCGTCGCGAGACTGAGCGCGTTCTCGACCAACGGTTCGTCGAGCTTGCTGCGGATGAACCCGACGATCCAGGCCACCGCGACCCCGATCGCCGCCCCGACGGCAGCGGCGTAGACGAGTCGGCCGGCGGACTCCCAGAGGGAGAAACCACCTCCGATCGCGGCGGCCACGGCGACCCGGTACATGACCAGGGCGGTCGCGTCGTTCAGCAATCCCTCGCCCTCGATGATGGTCTGCATCCGGGCCGGCAGGCCGACGCGGCGGCCGATGGAGATCGCTGCCACCGCGTCGGGCGGTCCGACGATGGCCCCGAGGGCGAAGGCGGCCGCGAGCGGCAACCCGGGGATGAGCGCGTAGGCGACGAGGCCGACCACGAAAGCGGTGAACAGCACCAGGCCGACGGACAGCAGCAGGATCGGTCGCCGGTTCGCGCGGAAGCCGGTGAGGCTGGACTCCAGCGCCGCGCTGTAGAGCAGCGGCGGCAGGAACAGGACCAGGACCACGTTGGGGTCGAGTTCGATGCCGAGGTCGTTCCAGATCGCGGCGACGACGAGACCGCCGACGACGAGTAGCACCGGCGAGGAGATGCCGGTGCGCCGGGCGAGCAGACGTGCCGCGCAGACGGCGGCCGCGATCAGCAGGACAGGCGCAAGCTCTATCACGAAGACCTTTTCGACTGGGGGCCGGACCGGATGCAGCCTTTGTCACCATCGACGAGCTCCGGATTGAACCGTCGGAGCTGACGGTCGCGGCCGGACCCGGTCCAGCTCCGGTTTTCCGAGGGCAACGCGCTGCTCGGGCCACTCCTTCCCGGCGTTGCTGTGACTAGTCGCTACTGTCCGTTTGTCGTCACGTGCTCGGCTGACCGACGTCGAGGGGGAGCGGACCGGCATGACAGCAGGCAGGAAGCGGCTCGGCGTCATGGGCGGGACCTTCGACCCGGTGCACCACGGCCACCTCGTCGCCGCCAGTGAGGTCGCCGCGCTCTACGACCTGACCGAGGTCGTGTTCGTCCCTACCGGGCAGCCGTGGCAGAAAACGAACCGGAACGTCACGCCGCCCGAGGACCGCTACCTGATGACGGTGCTCGCGACCGCGAGCAACCCCCAGTTCAGCGTCAGCCGGGTCGACGTCGACCGGGAAGGGATGACGTACACGATCGACACGCTCCGCGAGCTGCACGCCGCACGGCCCGGGGTCGAGCTGTTCTTCATCACCGGGGCCGACGCGCTTGCGCAGATCTTCGAATGGCACTCGCCGGCGGAGCTGTTCGAGCTCGCCCACTTCGTCGGCGTGACCCGTCCCGGGTACACGTTGGAGATGGACTCACGCTTCCCGCCAGGTGCGGTCAGCCTGCTCGAGGTGCCGGCGCTGACGATCTCGTCTTCCGACTGCCGGGACCGGGTGCGCCGGGGTGCTCCGATCTGGTACCTGGTGCCGGACACCGTCGTCCGGTACGTCGACAAGCGGGGGCTCTACCGGGAAGGCGCCCCCGTGGACGCGGTCGGCCGGGCCTACGTGCGGCCCAACCCGGCCTAGTCGACGCAGCCGCGCCGTTCCTGTGCCACGCTGGTGGGTGAGAGAACGGGTGGAGCCACCGCCCGCGTGTCGTTCGTGGAGTCGCCTGTGCCCGCTACCCCTCGTGCCGTCGAGCTCGCGCTGGTCGCCGCCCAGGCAGCCGCCGACAAAGTCGCCCACGACATCGTCGTCATCGATGTCAGCGACCGGCTCGTCATCACCGACTGCTTCGTCGTCTGCAGCGCCCCGAACGAGCGCCAGGTGTCATCAGTCGTCGAAGAGGTGGAGCGCCGGATGCGGGAGCACGGTGTCAAGCCGGTGCTCCGTGAGGGCGACCGGGAGGCGCGGTGGGTCCTGATCGACTTCGGTGACGTGGTGGTGCACATCCAGCACGACGAGGAGCGTCGCTTCTACGCCCTCGAGCGGCTGTGGAAGGACTGCCCGGTCATCCCGTTCGTCGACCGGGACGTGGCGGCGGCCGACCAGGTCGCCCGGGCCAGCGGGTGAGCCGACCCGACTTCGCACCGCTTCCGTCCGGGCGCAACCGACGGTTGGTCCTGCTCCGGCACGGTCGCACCGAGTACAACGCCACCGGTCGGTTCCAGGGCAAGCTCGATCCGCCCCTCGACGACGTGGGCCGCGTCCAGGCCGCCGCCGCCGCGGAGGCGCTCGCCGCTAGCAAGCCGGCGTCCCTGCTCACCTCGAGCGCCCAGCGGGCCTACGGCACCGCCGAAGCGGTCGCGTTCCGCTGCGGGCTCGAGCTGGTCGCTGATGACCGGCTGACCGAAGTCGACAACGGCCGTTGGGCCGGGCTCACCCTGACCGAGGTGCGCGAGCGGTACTCCGACGAGCACGATGCCTGGCGCCGCGGCGACGACATCCGCATCGGCGGCGGCGAGTCCTACCGGGAAGTCGCCGAACGGGCCTGCGTGGCCATCTCGCAGCCGCTCGAGGCGCTGGCCGATGCTGAACTGCTGGCCGTCGTGACGCACGGCGGGGTGGCGCGGGCGGTCACCGCCGCCATGCTCGGCCTGCCCCACGACCACTGGCGCATCCTGTCCGGCCTGGCCAACTGCACCTGGTCGGTCCTCACCGAGCGCCCGGACCGCTGGGTGCTCGAGGGGCACGGCCTGCCGGGCTGATCGTCCTGCGGCCGGTACAGTATTCGGAGTACGGGGCTGTGGCGCAGCTGGTAGCGCACCACACTGGCAGTGTGGGGGTCAGGGGTTCGAGTCCCCTCAGCTCCACCAGATAGTTCACTCAGAACCCGTGACCGCCAAGGCAGTCGCGGGTTCTCGATTTTGCAAGCACTGGGCGACGTTGACGCCGCATGGCTCCTCGCGGTCGACTCTGGATCCGTCACCAGGCAACAACTCGGCGACCTCGACGGTGGTCGTCAGGTGACAACCGGCAGGTCTCTGCCTCCCGGAGCGGTCACGATCTACGCGCGAAGCGGTGCCGGGTCTCGTCGATGACCGCGATGCGCCGGACTCTCACAACTTTGCGTAGCCGACGATCTCGTCGATCAGCGAGGTCTCGTTCTCCGCGTTGGCCACCGGGCTGGCGATGAGCAGCCGAGCCGCCTTGCGCTGAGCGTCGGTGGCCGCTGCCTGGCCGTGCAGCGCGACCGCGTAGGTGGCGATGTCCTGCACGAACACCGCGAACATGCGGTCGACGTGCGGATCGGTCAACCCGTCGCAGGCGGCAGTGGTGCCGCTCCGCTCGCCATCCGGAGCGCCCTCGAGCGCCAGTGCCGCGGCTTCGGCCGCCAGCTGGGCGTAGACGATGGACGTGAAGATCTGCCCGAGGCTCAGCAGGAAGTCCAGGTCCTTCGCCTGTTCGGCGTCTGGTCCGTGCTCGGCCATCAGCCGCCCGAACGCCTCGATCTGGCCGAGGAACACGGCGACGTTCGGCAGGTGGCCGAACCGGGCGAAGGAGGGCCGCCAGTCGGCGAAGCGGATCTTCGACAGACCGCTGGCCGGACCTTGCGCGAACAGGTAGCTGTCGTCGGCGGGGTCGAGGCGAACGGGGACCTGTGGGTACTCCGCCGCGCCCCCCGCGGCCGCTGCTGCGTACGCCGGCAGGAACTTCAGGACGAGTGCGAGGTTGACGTGCACCGTCCCCTCCAACTTCGGCAAGGTGCGGATGTGTCGGGTCGCCTGACTGAAGTAGGTGTCGGACTCGAAGCCCTTGGCGGCGATGACCTCCCAGAGAAGGTCGATCACGCGCTCGCCCTCGCTGGTCACCTTCATCTTGGCGATCGGGTTGTAGAGCAGGAACCGGCGGTCGTCGGCGGATGCGCTTCGTTCGTAGTCGGAGCAGCGGGCGCTGTAGAGCTTCATCGCGAGCAGCCGGACGTAGGCGTCGACGAGCATCCGTCGCACCTGCGGAAAGTCGGGGACACGCGTGCCGTACAGCACCCGGTTCGAGGCGTGCGCCACGGCCTCCACGAAGGCGTGCTCGGCGATCCCGATGCTTGCCCAGGCCAGTTGCACCTTGCCGACGTTGACGGTGGCGAGCGCGGCGTCCCACGCGGGCTTGCCCACGTGCAACAGGTCCGCCGGCTGAACGGGGTAGCCGTCGAGTCGGAACTCCGCGACGAACATCTGCCCGCGGATCACGTTGCGGGCGAGTCGGTACGACTCGTGCTGCGGGTCGACCAGGAAGAAGACGTACTCGCCGGCGTGCTCGGGGGAGTCGTCGGAGAACCGGCCGAACACCGCCAGGCGGGCGGCGCAGTTGCCGTTGCCGATGTAATACTTCTCGCCGCTCGCGGTCCAGCCACCCGCCCCGTCGGGGCTGAGGATCACGTCGGTGTTGTAGATGTCGGCACCGCGGGTGCGCTCGGACAGCCCGAAGCCGAACAGCCCCCCGTCGTTCAGCAGCTGGCCGACCAGGCGCTGGGCTTCGGTGTTGGCGCTGGTCCACACCGGCCCGAGCCCGAGCACGGTCACCTGCCAGGCGTACCAGTGCTCGAGGGAGTACCAGCCGATCAGCTCGGAGAGATCGTTGTTGCGAGCCGTGTCCCACCGTGAGTCAGTGCTGCCCGCCAGCTCACCGACCGAGGCGGGCGTGCCGAAGAGACCGAAGATGCGCTCGCGGGCCAGCATCTCCAGGAAGTCGGAGTACCACGTCGCGTCGCCGTTCTCCTGGCGAAGCTGCTGCTCACCTTTGTCCTCGAAGAAGGTGCGGACCGCCATCAACGCTCGGCGGGTCTCCTCGTCGTAACCGGCGGCGTCGTAGTGGGACGGGGAGAACAGCAGCACGCGAGAGCCTCCGTGGCGAGGCGCGGTCGGGAGGCCGCGCGGTCTCGGCATCCTAAGCGGTCGTGCCGGACCTACCGACGCACCGGCTGGCGGTCCCTCCAACGCATCAGGATTGCCGTGACAGCGCACCTGACCCACGTCTATTCTCACCGGCCGAACCGACCTGGTCCATGCAGTGCTCGGGTGCCGACGACAGGGCGTGCAGCAATGAGCGCAGAGGCCGACCTCCAGTCCACCCTGGACGATCTATAGCAGATCGTGCAGCGGCAGCAGCAGCAAATCCATGCTCTCGCCGCGGGTCCTCCGGTGCGCCGGGGTCGGGGCCGGCGCCGCATCTGGGTCGTGGGTCTTGCGGCGATCGCGGGAGCCGTTGGGCTCGGAGCCGTCGCCCACGCCGCCATCCCCGCCGCCTCCGGCGTGATCACCGGCTGCTACACCCGGTCGACGGGGGCGCTCCGGGTAATCGACGCGGCGACGTCGGCACGCTGCTCAGCTGCGGAGGTACGCGTCACGTGGAACCAGCGGGGGCTGCGCGGCTTCCAGGGCGTGACGGGCCCCGCCGGGGCTACCGGGGCTACCGGCGCTACCGGCGACAAAGGCGCCGACGGGATCTCCGGCTACGAGACGGTGTCCGCGGAGTCGGCCTTCGATTCGTCCACGAGCAAGATCGTCTTCGCCGTCTGCCCAGCGGGGAAGACCGCGATCGCGGGTGGCTACGAGCTCTTCCCGAGCCTGTCAGACCCGGCCCGAGACAGTGCTCCGCTCACCCCGGTTCACCGAGCAGAACCCGGGGGACGCGGCGCAGTGGATCGTCGAGGCGACAGAGGTCGGCAGCTACGCGTCCGACTGGCTGCTGAGCGTCCGCGCGACCTGCGCCGTCGTTACGCCGTAGGGAAAGGCGTCGGCGAGCGCTGCCGTCCGGCAGGCTTCCCTTGCGCACGACGGCCCCCGATCCCGTCGAGGCGTACACGGGAACCCTGGTGCAGGTACTGGGTCCTCACGTGCGCACGACCAGTGCGCACGCCCGCGCCCCGACACCACCGGCGTCTGCACGCGCCGGCCTGAACGCCGTCGCCCGCGCAGTCGGCACAACCTCGACAGGCCAGCGGCCGGGAACGCGACCATGGCCGGCGCCCCACCAGCCCGGTGCCCCGGGCTCTCGGCATCGTTCAGGCTGGCTGCTCAGCACCGTAGCGCTGGCGGGCGGCTTCGCCGGAGGTGCCGAGCAGTGAACCGATCGCGCGCCAGGAGTAACCGTCTTTTCGGGCCTGAACGACTGCCGTCTGGATGGCTTCCTCCGCTCGCGCTCTGTCGATCACCGCGCCGCGGAGGGCAATGAAGGAGCCCGGGTCGCGTTCATCTTCGTCGTGCGGCTCGTACTGCTCGAAGCGTTCGGCAAGCTCGTCGCCGTGCTTGACGATGTCATCGACTGAGCGGGGCATCACATCACCTCAGGAACGACTTGCGAGCCGGCATCGCGTGGACAATGACGAGCGCGCTGTCGCCCTCGACAACGCCGATCTCGAGAAGGCGCCCGGTTGCGTCGGGGCCGATCAGCATCGTGAACCCTTCGTCCATCTCGAACAGTCGGACCGGGTACTCAAGGGCGTGGCGCATCTGGTCGTCCCGGATGCCGTGCTTGCGTGCACTCGGCGCGATGACCGGCTCACCGCGCACAAGACCAAGTTAACTTGTGAGTACGGGCAACGGCAAACCGCCGAGAGAGAGCGCGTACCTGTGCACATCTCCCCACTTAGGGTTCTGTCTGCTCACACTCGTCGGAGTGTCGTCGATCCGAACTGGCCAAGACTGACCTACGAGGACCGTCCGTGGACGCCGGGGATACCGCCCGACCTCGTGTCGTGGCGGCTCCGCGAGCGTCACGCCGGCCCGTACCGAGCTGCAGTCGTCCCGGCGATCGCCACCGCCCAGCCCATGCTCAGCAGTGCTGTTGCGGCACTTGCCGACGACGCGACAGCTGAGGTCGCTCGGTTCGACGCCGAGATCGGAGCGGAGTTGGCGCCGTTCGCCAGTGTCCTGCTGCGTTCGGAGTCGTCCTCGTCCTCTCGGATCGAGAACCTGACGTCCGGGGCGAAGTCTCTTGCGCTGGCGGAACTCGGAAGTCGAGAGCGCAGCAACGCGACCGAGATCGTGGGCAACGTGGCCGCGATGACGGCGGCACTACGCCTCGCTGAGCGGCTCGATGCCGACGCGATCCTCGCCATGCACGCCGCCCTGATGGGCGTGGCGCCGGCCAGCTCGATGACGTCAGCCGGCCGATGGCGGTCGGAGCAGTGTGGATCGGAGGCGACTCCTACGGCCCGCACGGGGCCGCGTTCGTCGCACCGCACCATGATCGCGTTGCGGACGGGATCGATGACCTTCTGCGGTTCATCGAGCGGAAGGACGTCCCGCTGTTCGTCCAGGCAGCTCTCGCCCACGCGCAGTTCGAGACCATCCATCCCTTCGTCGACGGGAATGGGCGAACCGACACCTCGACCTACTTCGAGGCGCTCGAGACCTATCGAGAAGGGCAGATCGAGCCGATCGTCGAGCGCTTCGCCGCAGCGGCTTTCGCCGCGGTCGTGAACGGCCGCCTGTTGGTGCGGGACCTGGACCACATCCGCACCCGCTGGCAGCGGACCGTCAGGGCCCGTCGCGACTCGGCTGCCTGGCG
>DATITC010000121.1:0-35817 GCA_035468175.1 Frankiaceae bacterium
CGGGCGACACGACGCCCTTCTCGTGGGCCCAGATGACGGCGTGGATGCGGTCCCGCAGCTCGAGCTTCATCAGCACGTGCCGACGTGGGTATTCACCGTGTGTTCGGTGACCACCAGCTCGGCAACGATCTCCGCGTTGGACCGGCCCCGCGCGAGCAGAGCCAGCGTCTCGCGTTCCCGCCCAGTCAGGACCTCGGTCGCGGTCAGCGGCTCCCGGGGGGAAGCCGGAGCGGGTCGGGCGCGGACGAAGTCAGCCAGCAGGCGCCGCGTCACCGTCGGGGCGAGCAGCGCGTCCCCCCGGGCCAGGACCCGCACTGCTGCCACCAGCTCGTCCCGGCCGACGTCCTTCAACACGAACCCGCTGGCGCCCGCCCGCAGCGCGTCGTACATGTGCCCGTCCAGATCGAAGGTGGTGAGGATCAGCACCCGGGCTCGCGGCTGCTCATGCAGCAGCAGCCGGGTGGCTTCGATGCCGTCCATCTCCGGCATGCGGATGTCCATCAGCACGAGGTCCGGCCGGTGCCGGCGCGCCATCCAGCCAGCCGCGCAACGCCGAGAACCCGATCACGATCCGATCCTGGCCGCCGATCGCCCGCGCCGCCTCCCTCGTGCGGGGGAGAACCGTCGGCTGTCAGCAGCCGTCGCCGCCCGGCGCCGGCAGCACGTCGGCGGGCCCGCCCCCGGCTGCCCGGGCCAGAACCGCCGCGGCCGAGGCGTCGAACGGGGCACTGTAGGACGTGGCAGGCGAGCAACCGCCCTGGTGCAGACCGCCGATCAGGCCGACGACGGTCGCGTCGCCGGCGCCCGGGGCAGGCGCCGGAGCCAGCAGCCACGGGCCGCCGCTGGTGCCGTTGGGGTAGCCGTCGCAGTCGAACGACGGGTATCCGGCGGCGCGGTACATCGGCACCGTGCAGGAAACCTGACGGCCGGAGACGTAGGCGGTCGTCGCAACCTGCACCGAAACCGGCGGCGTGAATGCCAGGCGGTTGGCTCCGGTCACGGTCTGCACATTGACCGGCCGCCCGTTGACGACCTGTGGGGCGAGCACCAGGAAGGCGTAGTCGTGGGCCGGGTCGCGCGCCTGCCGCCATCGCGGGTCGATGTATGCGCGCATCACCGTCCAGGTGCCGAACGGGCGCGAGCCGGCGGTGTACCCGGGAACGAACTGGAGACCGGAGCCTGCTCCGACCAGACAGTGAGCGGCCGTGAGCACCACGTTCCCGGGTGCGCTCCGCACGACGCTGGCCACGCATCTCGGCGACGAGGAGCCGGCCGGGATGAGCTCACCGACGGAGGCGCGCACGAGGGATGGCGCGGCGGCCGGGCGGGGCGTCGGGGTGCAGCCGGCGAGCGTGGCCGCGGCCAGTGCCAGGCACGTCACGGCAACCCGTCGCGAGCTGCCCACGGATCCTCCTCAGGAGGCCCGTGGGAAGGTCGATGATCCTCCGCGGGCCGTTCTTGACCATCGGCACGCGACGGCGCCGACCTGAACCGAACCGAGCGGACCCGACAAGGCTTCAAGCGGTCAGCTGAGGATGTCCTTGCGGCGGAAGTTCCAGAACGCCAGCAACAGCGGTGCAGCCGTCCACGGCACAGCCGTCAGCAGGCCCACGGTGACCTCACCGGTGGAGGGCGGGCTCTGGAGCAGACCTGTCCACGAGAACCAGTAATGCGTCGGGAGGAACGTGCGCACGGCGCCAAGAGCAGTGACCTGGTCGAGCACCTGGGAGACGACGATCAGTACCGTCGCGCCGCCCACTGCCGCGAGGGGCGCGTCGGTCATCGTCGAGAACAGGAAGGCGAGGCCGACGACGCACCCGAGCATGGCTATGACGTACAGGTCGACCTCGGCGAGGCGGATGAGGCCGCTGCCGGCGCTGAATCCGCCGCCGAACGGCGTCGTCACCGGCTTCCAGCCGAAGGCCACGGTTCCGGCGATGAGCGCGACGACCGGAATCAGCACCGCGGCGACCACGCCGTAGAGGACCGCCACCGAGAGCTTCACCCGGAGCAGCCGCATCCGCGGAATCGGTCTGGTGAGCAGATAACGCAGCGATCCCCAGGACGCCTCGCTGGCGATGCTGTCCCCAGCGAACAGTGCGACCAGCACGACGAGCAGGAACTGCGACGTCGCGACGAGCACGAAGAAGGCGGCGTTGAGGCCGGAGCGGGAGGCGATGTCGACGAAGTTCGTCTGTCCACCGGACCCGTCCCCCGACCCTTGGTTGAACTCCAGGGCGGCGACGATCACCAACGGGATGACGAGGACGAAGAGCAACGCGAACAGCGTGCGGCGGCGCTTCGCCTGTCGGATCAGCTCGAGCAGCACGTCAGCGGTCCTGCGCTGTCAGGAGCTCGCGTCCATAGGCCGTGTCGGCGATCCGACCCCCGGATCCGACGGCGTGTCCAGTGGACTCGGCTCCGACCAAGCTGAGGAACACGTCCTCGAGCCGGCGCTGGACGGCGAGCTCCTCAACCTCGATCCCAGCCCGGATGAGGGCGCGCACGAGCTCCGGACGACTGCTGAGATCTGCGTCCACGGTCAGCCGGGCGCTCCCCGCTGAGTCGAGCGGGGAGCGTTCGCCCTCGACGGTGCTCGCGCTACGGACCCCGTCGACCGCGGCCAGCACTCGCAGGGCCGATTCGGCATCGCCTCGGACCTGCAGCTGGATCGAGGTCGAGCGCCCGAGAAGTTCCGCGACGCTGCCGCTGTAGATCAACCGCCCGCTCTGCATGACCACCGCATGCGTGCAGGTGACCTCCACCTCCGACAGCAGATGGCTGGACAGCAGGACGGTGCGGCCGGTCGCGGCGTAGCGCTGGATGAGCTCTCGCATCTCACGGATCTGCGGTGGGTCCAGACCATTCGTCGGTTCGTCCAGCACCAGGCAATCCGGCAGCCCGAGCAACGCCTGAGCCAGGGCGAGACGTTGCTTCATGCCGTGGCTGTAGGTGCGGACCGGCTTGTCGACGGCACCGCCGAGGCCCGCGATCTCCAGCGCCTCCTCCATCCGAGCGTCCGCGAGGTCGGCACCGGTCGAGCGCCACCACAGTTGGAGGTTGTCGCGCCCCGTGAGGTGCGGGAGCAGGCCGGGCCCTTCCACGAAAGTGCCGAACCGCGCGAGCACGGGGCTGCCGGCCCGGACCTTCTCCCCGAACAGCACCGACTCCCCGGCCGAGGGGGAGATCAGCCCGAGCATCATCCGCAGCGTGGTGGTCTTGCCGGCGCCGTTCGGTCCCAGCAAGCCGACGACCTGACCGCGATGCACGACGAACGACACGTCGTCGACGGCCCGGTTCCCGTCGGCGTAGGTCTTGGTGAGGCCTCGGACCACGACCGGATCGGCATCCGCGGCTCCGCGGTGCAGCGCGGCACAGCGTCGGGTGCGCCGGGTCAGCAGAAGTCCACCGACGGCGAGCAGCAGTGCCAGCAGAATCGCCACCGCCAGCCCGATCAACAGCCCCGATGCGTGCGCAGCCGGAACAGCGACGGTCGGCAGCGCCAAGCCGCCCGCGGCGACGCCGGCAACGGTGATGACTGCTGCGGCGGGAGCGGCCGCGTACGCCGAGTCCGTGCTGGCAAAAGTCAGCCGAAGCCGGTGCCCGGTCGCGAAGGAGTGCGCCAGCGCGGGCAGCGCGACCGTGACGTCCCGTCCGTCGGCCGGCAACCCGGTGATGCGCAGCGGCGCCACTTGGCCGTTCGGCAAGGTGGAGGCACCGGAGGCGTCGACGTCGTACAGCTTTCCGAACAGCTGCGCGCCTCCGCTCGTGCTCGAGACGTGCACGCGCACGGACGCGCTCCCCACCAGGTTCATCGGTGACGTGAGCGGGTCACTCGTCCAGGTCGCGGCCTGGTCCGGCGGATCTTGCGCCAGTCGTCCGACGAGGTCGCCGAGGTTACCCAGGCCCGGCAAGCTCGAGAACCCGGCCGGATGACCCCCCGGCGGGTTCACGAGATGCTGGGCGCCGGGCTCGCCGTCTGGGGAGAGCCGACCTCCCGCAGCCAGCACGAACTGCAGGGTCGTGCTGCCCGGCACCGGGAACGACGCCGCCGTTCGAGCTGTCCCACGCGCTTGGTCCCAGGTGAAGCCCGGCCCGGGCGTGGCCTCGGTGCGGCGTAGGTAGGTGTCGAACCACGACAGCGTGCGGCTGCGGATGCGCGAGGTCTGCACGGCATCGAACGGTTGGTCGTGGCCCCCGCGGGTCCACACCATCGCGGTCGGCACTCCCGCCGCGCGCAGCGACTCGTACGTGCGGGTCGCCTCGGACAGCGGGAAGAGCGTGTCGTCCTCGCCCTGGATCAGCAGCGTCGGCACCCGGAGCCGATTGATCGAGCTGCCGACTCCGGCGCGGGCCATGAGGGCGGCGGTCGCGGCCGAGGCTCCGCTCGGGGCCGCGGCCTGCGCGTAGGCAGCGCACGCCTCCGGGACGAAGCGTCCGCACGGGTTGGCCGGCTGACCCGGACGGGTCGCGCCGCTGCCGAAGAACGCTCCGGCGTACAGCTGCTTGAAGACGCCGGGTGCGTTGCCAGCGGCGCCGTTAGCCGGGTCCGCCGCGTTCGGCAGGAACGCCGACGCCAGCGAGTTCCACGTGATGACCGCCGCGGTGGCGTCCACGCGAGCATCCTGCGTTGCGCCGGACAGCGCGATGCCCCCGCCGTAGGAGGCGCCGGCGAGGCCGACCCGCGGGTCCCCGGGACGATCGAGCAGCACCTCGGGCTGGGCGGCGAGGTAGTCGATCTCCGCCTTGACGTCCGTGCCGTCGTATTCGGGGAGGTTCAGCCCGATGCCGCCGGTGCTGGCGCCGAATCCGCGAGCGCTCGGGGTCAGCACGACGTAGCCGTGCCGGGCCAGGTTCTCGGCGTCGGCCCGCTCGTCGGCCTTGGAGCCGCCGAACCCATGACCCAGAACGACAGCAGGTGCCGGATGCTGAGCACTGGCGCCGGCCGGCAGGTACAGGCTGGTGTCGATCAGTACGTGCTGGTCGTGGCGCGGGCCGTCCACGACGGGAAGGAACGTCGACCGCATCCGCACGGCACTGCCGGAGGCCGCCGGACGGAGGGCGAGGGCGGCAGCGGCAGCGACGACAGCGACGACGAGTACTACACCGCCGGCGAGCAACCGACGCCGCAGGCGCCGGCGTCCTCCGCTGATCCAGGTCGGCCAGCGGCTCACCGGGCCGAGGCTACGTCGCTCGGCTAAATCCGGCCCTGGGAAGCCGGCCCAGCAGCAGGCCCAGCAGCAGGGTGCAGACGGCCGCGACGAGGAACGACACGATCGAGGCGCTCATCCACGTCGCGGGGGTGAACGAGATCGCCGAGGCGACGTCCCCCCAGAACGATGCCCACCAGGACACGCTGCCCGGGTTGACCAGCTGGTAGGCGGCGAAGCCGAGGGCCCACGGCAGCAGCATGACGAAACGGCTCGGTGCATCGACCGCCGTGTTCCATCGGGACCGCCCGCCGAGCAGGAAGTAGTCGACGGCGAAGACCGCGAACATCGGCACGAACACCGAGCCGAGCAGGTAGAGGAAGCTCTGGTACGCGCCGGTGTCGAGGACCAGCGCACCGATCGTCGCGAGCGAACCGACGCCGATCGCCAGCACCCGCCGGTCGGCCAGCGGCCGCAGGTTCTGCACCGACACCGCCGTGGAGTAGACGTTGGTGAACGACTCGTCGAGTTCGCGCAGGACCAGCACCGCGAACGGGAGCCAGCCGAGCGGCACGGCGAGGAAGCCCGAGAACAGGTTGCCCTGGGTGTCCCCGTCCGGCGAGGCGATGGTGCTGAACGCCAGCAGGCCCAGCGTGTAGCAGGCGACCTGGGTGAGGGTGAAGCCGAGGAACGACCCGCCGAACGCGGACCGGGCGCTCCGCGAGTGTCGCGAGTAGTCGGCAGCGAGCGGCACCCATGACACGGCAACGGCGATGACGACGTCGGCCGCCAGCCAGAAGCCCGACCAGGAACCCTCGTTCCACCGCGGCATCGGATGCCGGGCGAGCTGGACGCCGAGGTAGACCGCCGCGAGCACGACCGCGACCAGCGCATAGCGGCGCAGCAGGCGCACGGTTCCCAACGGGCGCAGGGCCAGCAGCGTCGTCAGCAGGCCGGCGGCCAGCACGTACGGCCAGCGGACGTCCCACGGCAGCAGCGCCTGCGCGCCGGCGGCGATGACGACCAGCTCGAAGATCGCCCAGCCGAGGCACTGGGCCAGGTTGAGCACCGTCGGCAGGTAGGACAGCCGTCCGCCGAGCAGTCCGCGCATCAGCACCATCGCCGGTGACCCCGTCTGCGCACCCGGCATGGTGGCGAGGCCCAGCAGAGCTGCGCCGATGGCGGTGCCGACGACGACGGCGACGAAGGCCGCGGTCAGCGACAGCGCCGGCACGCCGACCGGCGCCAGCACGTACAGAGCACCGAGCGGACCCAGCAGCGACAGCCCGAGGTTGCCCCAGAGGGCGAATTGGTCGAACAGACCGAGCGTGCGCGGCGGCGGCTCGGCGAGGGTCCGGCCCGGCTCGGCCCGGACGTCGTCGATCGGGCCGGTGGTGTGGTCGAGAACGGTCGCCATCGCGTCTCCCTACGCCGGCATTACCCGGACAGGTTCAGCGGTCGGCGGCCGTCATCCGCCCTCTCAGCCCGGTCGATCCGAGCTCCCGCGTTGTGCCGCACAACCTACGTCAACGGAACCCGGGCGGGTTGACCTCGTCGACGAACAGGTCGACGCCGAGATTGTCGCTGCCGCTCCCATCACTGTTCGGGTCGGCCGCGTACCGGGAGAGATCGGTGACGCCGGACTCGACCAGGACGTCCTCGCAGAGGAACGTGTTGCCCGTGCACTCCCGGCCTGGCCGGGTGAGGACCTGGTAGGCGGCGTCGGCGTAGACCGCGGGGGTGCGGGCCCGGCGCATCGCCTCCTCGCCTCCGAGGAGGTTCTGCACCGCGGCGGTGGCGACCAGCGTGCGCGGCCACAACGCGTTCGACGCGACTCCGGCTTCCCGCAACTCTTCGGCGAAGCCGAGGGCGCAGAGCGTCATCCCGTACTTCGCAATGGTGTAACCGGTGTGCGGCGCCAGCCACTTCGGGTCGAGGTTGATCGGCGGCGACAGGGTGAGGATGTGCGGGTTGCGGCCGTTCTCGGCCGACGTCCGCAGGTGCGGGATGCAGTACTTGCTGACGAGGAACGTGCCCCGAACGTTGATGTTCTGCATCAGGTCGTAGCGCTTCATGTCCAGCGATTCGACGCCGGACAGGTTGATCGCGCTGGCGTTGTTGACGCAGATGTCGATGCCACCGAACCGGTCGACGGCTTGCGCGACGGCGCTCTGCACGGAGTTCTCGTCCCGGATGTCCCCGACGATCGGGAGAGCCTTCCCGCCGGCCTGCTCGATCTGCTCGGCGGCGGTGTAGATCGTCCCCTCGAGCTTCGGGTGCGGCTCGGCCGTCTTTGCGACCAGGGCGACATTGGCACCGTCCTTCGCGGCGGCGAGGGCGATGGCGAGGCCGACGCCCCGGCTCGCGCCGGAGATGAACATGGTGCTGCCGGTGAGAGTGCGGTTCTCCATCTGGTCAGGTTCTCACGCTCGCGCCGCAGCTATGGAGCGGCGACCGGGCCGGTCAGGGTCGGTAGGTGCCGAAGACCTGGACCGCCCCTGCCGTGGCGAACGTGAAGGTGACCGAGACGGTGGCCCCGTCGTCGATCGGGCCGGCTGGCCGCAACACTGCGGTCGTCTGGTCGATCGTCGTCGGCGCGGCCGGTGACACGCGCAGCGGTGCGGGCAGCACCGCCGTCTGGGTGTAGTTGCTGCCGATGCTGATCAGCTGGTCCGGGTGGGTGGACATGACCGCGGCGATCACCGCGATGCCGGGTCCGCTGCGCCGGAGCGACACCGCCGAGATGGTGATGCCACTGACGGTGGCGGAGCCGAGCCCGGGCACGGGAGCGTCGCCGGCCGGGCTGGCGCTGCTGACCTGGACCGGACCTTCCTCGCCTCCCGTCGTCCCGCTGCACGCGGCTGCGGACAGCAGAATCGCCACGCCGAGACCGGCGGCCGCAGCGGCGCGGGGGAGCGAGCGGGGTAGCGAGCGGGTCATTGCCCTCCATGATGCCGCCGCAGTCTGTCAACCCGCTCAGCTGGCCAGCGAACCGCCGTGCCGGTCGACCGGCTCGCGGCACACCGGCTGGGGCGGGCGGGGCAGCAGCGGTTTGATCTTCTTGTTCTTGCGGACGAGTGCCCTCTTCGTCGTGACCGTCACGTCCTCACCGGCGTGCTTGAACGTCATCGTCCCGTCCGGCCCGTCGTGGAGCGTGTACTTCACCTCGTCATGGGTCACCTCGACCCGCAGCCGCGCACCCCGCCAGCGCAACCCGAAGCTCAACCGGGTGATGCCATCGGGCAGGTGTGGATCGAACGACAGCTCGTTGCTGTAGTCCCGCAACCCTCCGAAGCCCGCGACCAGAGCGATCCAGGCACCGGCCAGCGAGGCCATGTGCAGACCGTCCCGGCTGTTGTGGTGGATGTCCCGCAGGTCGATCAGCGCTGCCTCGTAGGCGTAGTCGTGTGCCAGCTCGAGGTGCCCCGTCTCCGCGGCGAGCACCGCCTGGATGCAGGCCGACAGCGACGAGTCGCGCACGTTGCGGCGCTCGTAGTAGTCGAAGTTGCGCGCCTTCTCCTCGGCGGTGAACTGGTCGCCGAACCAGAACATCGCCATGGCCAGATCGGCCTGTTTGATGACCTGGCGCCGGTACAGCTCGAAGTACGGCGCGTGCAGCAGCAGCGGGTACCGGTTCCGCGAGGCCTCGAAGTCCCACTCGGGCAGGCTGGTGAAACCCTCACACTGCTCGTGGACGCCGAGTTCCTCGTTGTACGGGATGTGCGCCGCCTTCGCCGCGTCGCGCCACGCGGCGGTCTCCTCGTTGGAGACGTGCATGCTGGTCGCCTTGTCCCAGTGCCGGTGTGCGGCCTCCGCGGCACCGCGCAGGTTGGCCGCGGCCGCCATGTTGGTGAACAGGTTGTCGCGGACGACGGCGGTGTACTCGTCCGGACCGGTCACGCCGACGATGTGCCACCGGCCCTGCGCGTCGTGGTGACCGAGCGACATCCACAGCCGGGCCGTCTCGACCAGCAGCTCGAGGCCGGTCTGTTCCTCGAACTGCAAGTCACCGGTGTTGTCGACGTACCGCTGGACGGCGATGGCGATGTCGGCGTTGATGTGGAACGCGGCCGTCCCCGCCGGCCAGTAGCCGGAACACTCCTGCCCGCGGATCGTCCGCCACGGGAACGTGGCGCCGGCGAGGTTGAGGGTCTCGGCCCGCTCCTTGGCCAGGTCGAGCGTGGACTGGCGCCAACGCAGAGCATCGGCAGCGGCCTGCGGGAGGGTGTGGATCAGCACCGGCAGCACGTAGGCCTCGGTGTCCCAGAAGGTGTGCCCGTCGTATCCGGGGCCGGTCAGGCCCTTGCCGGCGATGCAGCGCCGCTCGGCTCGCGCGCCGGCCTGCAGCACGTGGAACAGGCCGAAGCGCACCGCCTGCTGGATCTCCGAATCACCGTCGATCTCGACGTCGGCGACGTCCCAGAAGTCGTCGAGGTACTTCCGCTGTTCCTTCATCAGGCCCTCGAAGCCCGAGTAGCGCGCCCCGGTCAGCGCCGCGGCCACCTGGTCCCGCAGCGCCGGTTCGGAGCGCTGACTCGACCAGCCGTAGGCCAACAGCTTCACGACCCGCAGCTTGTCGCCCGCCTGGAGGTTCGAGACGATCGTGGTACGGGCCCAGTCCTTGCGCGCGTCGGTCTCCACCTCGACGCGGCCGGGTCCCTCGACCATGTGCTCCATGCCCGCCGCGACCAGCAGCTCGCTCTCGCGGGTCATGTGCAGCAGCGTGGCACCACGCTCGGAGACGCTGCGCTCCTGCGCGACCAGCGGGTTCTTCAGCACGGCCGCCACCCGGGGGTCCCCGCCGTGCTTCGGCAGCGCCTCGTTGGCGACCAGCTCGGACTGGACGATGAGCCGGACGTCGTTGTCGACCGCCTCGATCTCGTACTCGATGGCGGCGATCGCCCGCTGGCTGAAGGACACCATGCGGGTGGACCGCAGACGGATGCGCTTTCCCGCGGGCGAGACCCACTCCATCGAGCGGATCAGCGCACCGGCCCGCAGATCGAGCACTCGTTCGTGCGACTCGAGAGTGCCGTAGCGGATGTCGAGCGGCTCGTCGTCGACCAGCAGCCGGATCAGCTTGCCGTTGGTCACGTTCACCACCGTCTGGCCGGACTCGGGGTAGCCGTAGCCCGCCTCGGCGTAGGGCAGGGCACGGAGTTCGTAGAACGAGTTCAGGTATGTGCCCGGCACCCCGTGCGGGTCGCCCTCGTCGAGGTTGCCCCGCAGGCCGATGTGCCCGTTGGAGACCGTGAACAACGACTCGGCTTGCGCGATCAGCTCCATGTCGAACCGGGTCTCGCGAATCCGCCACGGCTCGACCGGGAAGAGATGCTGCTCGATCACGCCGTTGCCCCCGAGTTGTCGTCTGTTGAGTCCTGCGACGTGCCACTGCTTGAATCGTCGAGCAGCTCGGCGAGGTCCCCGACGACGACGTCCGCCCCGTGCTCGGCGAGCGCCTCGGCCTGCCCGACCCGGTCGACGCCGACGACGTAGCCGAACTTGCCGTTGCGCCCCGCTTCGACGCCGGCCAGCGCGTCCTCGAAGACGACCGCCTGCGACGGTTCGACCCCGAGCCGCTCCGCGCCGAGCAGGAACGTGTCCGGAGCCGGCTTGCCCTTGAGGTTCTCCTGCTTGAGCGTGTTGCCGTCGACCCGTTCCTCGATGAACTCGCCGAGGCCGGTCACCTCGAGCACCTGTTCGGTGTTGGCGCTGGAGGAGACCACGGCCCGCCGCAGGCCGGCCTCCCTGGCCGCCTCGAGGTAGCGGCGCGACCCCTCGAACACCTTCACGCCGTCCTCCTTGATGTGCTCGAGCAGCGACGTGTTCTTCCGGCTCCCGAGGCCGATGACCGTGTCCTCGTCGGGCCCGTCGTCCGCGTCGCCTTCGGGCAGGTCGATGTCCCGGCTCGCCAGGAAATCCCGCACCCCGTCCGCGCGGGGCTTGCCGTCGACGTAGTCCGAGTAGTCGCGCTTCGAGTCGAAGGGGACGAACTCCGCACCGTTCTGGTCCGCCCGCGCCTTCAAGAACTGGTCGAACATTTCCTTCCACGCCGCGTTGTGCACGGCCGCGGTGTCGGTGAGCACGCCGTCGAGGTCGAAGAGGAGGGCAGTGATGCCTTCGGGTAGTCCCAGCCTGCCGGTCATCGGTGTCATCCTGCCGTGTCGGGTGTCGTCTCGAGTGTTGGCAGCGTTACGGGCGGGACAACAGCTGCACGTTGCTCCGGCAGCACTCCGGCGCGTTGTCGTTGTACCAGGAGGGATGCAGCGTCCCGACAGCCCCCACCAGCTCGTCCGGTTCCGTGCGCGTCATCGAGCCGTCTCCTTCAGCAGGTCTGCGGCTCGCTCGCCGATCATCATCGTGGTGATCACCGGGTTCACGGTCGGCATCGTCGGGAAGATGGAGCCGTCGACGATGCGCAGGCCGCTCACCTCGCGGACGCGGAGCGACGGGTCGACGACGACGAGCGGATCGGACAGCGATCCCATCCGGCACGTGCCGCTCGGGTGGTAGACGGTGTGGGCGACCGATCGGGCGTAGGCGGAGAGGTCCTCGTCGCTGACGACGTCGGGTCCTGGTGCGACCTCGCGGCCGATCCAGCGCGCCAGCGGCTCGGTCGCCGCGACCGTGCGGGCGATCTTCAGGCCGTCGACGAGCACCCCCTCGTCGTAGCCGTCGTCGACGAAGTAGCGGAAGTCGAGCGCAGGGTGCACATCCGGGTCAGGGCTGGTCAGAAACAACCGCCCGGAGGTCCGCGGCTTCGGGATGTTCGGCGTCATGCTGATGCCGTGCTCGGGGGCGAGGTAGCCGAGCCGACCCGTGTTGAGGGTCCACGGCACGGTGCCGAAGTGGAACATCAGGTCAGGCGACGTCAGCGACGGGTCGCGACGGACGAACAGCCCGGCGTCGAAGTCCATCACGTGCTCGGGCGGCAGTTTGCGGCTGGCCTCCCACATGATGACGGACTCCGGGTGGTCGATCAGGTGCTCGCCCACCCCGGGGATGTCGGCCACGAGCGGGATGCCGAACTCGGCGAGCTGCGCCGCGGGGCCGACGCCGGAGAGCAGGAGCAGGCGCGGGGTGTCGACCGAACCGGCGCACAGCACCACCTCCCGGGCGGCGCCGACGCGGCTGGTCGAGTGGTCGTCGCGGCGCACCCGCACCCCGACGGCGCGTCGTTGCTCGTCGAATTCGATCTGGAGCACGCGCGTCTCGAACTCGACGGTCAGGTTCGGGCGACTGCCCAGGACGTCGTGCAGGTAGGCCACCGAGGACGAGGAGCGCCGCCCGTCCTCCGGGTGGTAGCCGAGGGAGAAGAAGCCGACCCCGTCGGCGAACGGCTGGGCGTTGAAGTCGTCCAGGACCGGCACGCCCAGTGCGGCGTTCGCGGCGGTGAGGAAGTCGACCGCGACCTGGTTGCGATCCTTCTCGGCCACCGGGACGACGTTGGCCTGCACCCGCTTCGCGTAGGGCAGGAAGGTGGCGGCGTCCCAGCCGTCGGCGCCGAGCGAGGCCCATTCGTCGAGGTCACTCGGCAGCGGAATGAAACTGATCATGGTGTTGTGCGACGAGCAGCCACCGAGTACCCGGGCGCGGCTGTGCCGGATGAACGAGTTGCCGCGTGGCTGCTCAACGGTGCCGTAGTTGTAATCGAGCGGCCCCTCGAGCAGGCTCACCCAGTTCTTCAGCAGCAGCACCTGGTCGTTGCCCTGATCGGTCGGCCCGCCCTCGATCAAGCAGACCTGCAGCTCGGGGTCCTCGGTGAGTCGGGCGGCGAGCACGCAGCCGGCGGTGCCACCGCCCACGATGACGAAGTCATACGTGTCGCGGGCGTGGTCATAGGCCTCGCTGACGTGGTCGGACATGTCGCTGGCGTAGCCGTAGGTCTCGCTCACACGGTCCCTTTCCTGGCCCGACTGTCAGCCGGGGAGGGGGAGCGAGATGTTCTGGAGTTCCGTGAAGAACTCGACCGTGTGCCGGCCGCCCACCCGCCCGGTGCCACTGGCGGTCCCGGCCGCACCTCCGGCGGGCAGTTGGCTCTCCCAGTAGTTCGTCGTTTCGTTGATCGTCACGGAGCCGACGCGGACACGCTCGGCGTAGGCCAGACCGGCCGACAGGTCGCGGGTGAAGATCGCGGTGGCGAGCCCGTAGGCGGAAGCGTTGGTGCGGGCGACGGCGTCTTCCAGGCCGTCGATCTCGACCACCGGGGCGATGGGGCCGAACGTCTCCTCGTTGGCCACGTCGGCGTCGCGCGGGACGTCGTCGAGGATCGTGGCCTGCCAGTAGAGGTCGGTCGGGAAGCCGCGGGCGCGCTTGCCGCCGGCGATCAGCGTCGCCCCGCGGTGCAGGGCGTCGGCGACGTGGGCGTCCATCTTTGCGGCGACCGGCTCGTTGTTCAGCGGCCCCATCGTGGTCGACTCCTCGAACGGGTCGCCGAGCCGGATCTGCTCCTCGGTGGCCACCCGAAGCTTCTCCACGTACGCCTCGCGCACCTCACCAGCGACGAGGATCTGCTCGGCCGCGGTGCAGGACTGGCCGGCGCAGAGGAAGGCGCCCATCAGCGTGGCTTCGACCGCCGCGTCCAGGTCGGCGTCGGCGAGGACGACGAGCGGCCCGTTGCCGCCCATCTCGAGCAGCTGAGCCTTGCCGGCGGCGCGGGCGCTGACCCGCAGTCCCGTGGCGGTCGACCCGATGAAGGCGACGGCCTGCGAGAGCGGGTTCGCGACGATCTCGTCGCCGACCACCGGACCGGGGCCGAGCACCAGGTTGAAGACCCCGGGCGGGAAGTCGGCCTCGACGAAGCACTCGGCCAGCACCGTCGAGCACCACGCGGTCGACGGCGCCGGGACCCAGACCACGGCGTTGCCAGCGGCGAGCGCCGGCGCGACGATCTCCGAGGGCATCGTGTACGGCCAGTTCCACGGCGAGATGCAGGCGACGACGCCTCGTGGCCGGCGCACGAGCAGCGCCCGGCGAGATGGCGCGGCAGGGACGCCGATGGAACCCTCGATCCGGATCCCGTCCTCGGCGGACAGCCGGAGCAGGGCGACCAGCTCGTCCACCTCGTCGGAGCTCTCGGTCAGCGGCTTGCCCTGGTCGAGCGTGCAGGTCCGGACCAACTCGGCGCGCCTGGACTCGACGATGTCGGCGACCCGGTGCAGCTTCGTGGCTCGGTCGAACGGGGACTGTCGACCCCAGGTCCACGCGGCATCCGACGCGGCGCGGAGGGCGGCCCGCGCGTCCTCCCGGTCGCCCTCGGGCAGGGTTCCGATGGTCTCGCCGGTCGCTGGGCTGGTCGCGTCGAAGGTGGCGCCGGAACGCGCCTCGCGCCAGTCGCCCCCGTAGAACATCTGCGCGCTCACGCCGGTACCGCTCCCTGGTGTCCGTGGTGTCCGTGGACAGTGTTACGCAGACGTGATTCCCGTTCGCGGACCCGCGGCCCCCACCACCTACTTCCGGTTGCGGCCGTACTGGTCGTGGCTGGTGACCCAGTCGCCGGCGACGACGGCGCTGCCCAGCGAGGTCTCACCGGCGAGCACGACCCCGGCGCAGATCTCAGCGAACTTGTTCACCTTCCCCGTGCCGACGCAGCCGAGCATCTCCAGGCACTCGTTCTGGGTGGCGAGGCCGGTGCCCCCGCCGTAGGTGGCGACGATGAGCGCCGGCAAGGTGATCGACCAGTAGTAGTCCCCGTTGTCCAGCAGCTGGGCGTAGACGATGCCGGCGTGCGACTCGGAGATGTTGGCGACGTCCTGGCCGGTGGCGATGAACATCGCGGTGAGGCCGTTGGCCGCGTGCGAGCCGTTGTTCGCGGCGCCGACGAGAAACGAGCCGGCCGTCGAGATCTGGCGGGACCAATACAGCGTCTTGGTGTCGGTGTGCATCAGCCGCTGCAACACGTCGTTCTTGATGACGGCTTCGGCCACCACCCGCCGCCCGCGCGTCAGCAGCATGTTGATGCGGGAGTGCTTCTTATCGGTGTCGATGTTCCCCGAGAGGATGTAGGCGGGGGAGTCCGGGTGGTTCGCCTTGATCCACTCGCAGGCGGCCAGCGTCGCCTTACCGGTCATGTTCTGGCCGGCGGCGTCCCCGGTCGTGTAGTTGAGCCGCAGGTAGCGCAGCGGGCCGACCTGGTACTGACCGATGTACTGAAGCTTCCCGCTCCTCGTCGTCGACTCGGCCTCGCCGCGGATCTGTTCGGTGTGCGCGTCCACCCAGGCGCCGAACTCGCGGGCCTGCAGGGCGTCGTCGAAGATGAACACGGGCGCGCGCTGCATGTGGTCCTCGACGACCGTGGTCTTCACGCCGCCGCACTCGCTCAGCAGGCGCATCCCGCGGTTGTAGCTGGCGATCAGCGTGCCTTCGGTGGTGGCCAGCGGCACGTAGAACTCGCCCTGCGCGTGCTCGCCGTTGATGAGCAGCGGTCCGGCAATGCCCAGCGGCACCTGCGCCACCCCGGTGAAGTTCTCGACGTTGCCCGGCAGCACGGTCGGGTCGAAGGAATACGAACCGACGTGGTGCAGGTCGGCTCCGGTCTGCTCGAGGACGAACCTGCGACGCGCCTCCGCGGCAGCCGGCGTGTAGTCGTTCTCCGGGTCCCGGGGGATCCGCTTGCGGGTGGCTGGGGTCGAATCGGTCATCCTCGTCCTTCGCTTGGGGGCAGCGGCGGGCGCTACCCGTGCGAGTGAGGCAGAGCAGAACCGGGCGCGTCAAGCCCGAGCAGGCGCTCGCGCTCCGCAGTCACGAGACCCCCAGACGGGGATTACCAGGCGGTTGCTTCGCTCGCCGCCGGACCTGGTTCGCGGCGCACGGAGCCGACTATGGCGAAGTAGAACGCCAGCGACGCCGTAACGAGGTGCAGCAGATTGTCCGGATCAGCCAGCCCGCCGCTCATCCCGAGGAAGCCGAGCAGGTTCGCCACGCCAGCCACCGTGATCAGGGCGAAGGCGACGCCGACCGCGAGGCTGACCCGTCGGGACCAGATCAGGGAGGCGCAGCCCGCCAGCCACACCAAGCCGATGGCGAGATGAATCGCGTTGTGTAGTGGGTTCACACCGAACACGATCAGCTTGTCCATGCCATCCATGTGGCTGGTCCAACCGGAGAAGCCAGTGACCTGGAAGCCGGCGACGCCCACGGCCACATAGACAGCGCCGAAGACGGCGGCGAACAGTTGCACGGGCTTCCAGCCGGCACCGCGCCGGTCGAGCATGGGCAGGGTCACGACAGCTCCGATTGGCAGGGGTTCCTCGGGCTGCCTATCGACGTGGCTGATAGGGGTGTGAGCGGCTCGCCTCGGGTGAGGAGGGTCTCGATGTCTACGGCCGGGAGGGGCCGGGCGAAGTGGTACCCCTGGCCGAAGTCGCATTCGAGCACCTGCAGCTCGCCCGCCTGGTCGGCGTCCTCGACGCCCTCGGCGACGACCTCGAGACCGAGCGCGTGTCCCAGGTTCGTGATCGTCTCGATCATGAGCGTGTCGCCCCGCCCGGGAGCCAGCCGGTCCACAAACGACTTGTCGATCTTCAAGATGTCGACCGAGAGGTGCTCGAGGTAGCTCAACGAGGAGTAGCCGGTCCCGAAATCGTCGATCGCTATCTTCACCCCCCAGGTTCGCAACTCGCGCAGGGTGTCCGCCGCGGCTCCGAAGTCGGCGAGCAGCATGGACTCCGTCACCTCGAGGGTCAGCAGCGCCGGCGCGAGGCCACTTGACGCGAGGGCAGTCCGGATGGTGCCGAGCAAGTCCGGCTCCACCAACTCGCGCGCGGAGAGGTTCACGGCGACCGAGAGCCGTGAGAGGTCGGGATGCCGAGCGTGCCAGCCGACGACGGTGTTGCAGGCTTCAGCGAGTACCCACCGGCCCAGCGCCACGATCGCGCCGCTTTCCTCGGCGAGGGGGATGAACTCGACCGGCGGTACCACGCCGCGAGTCGGGTGATGCCAGCGGACCAGCGCCTCGACGCCCTGGACGGCTCCGCTGCGCAGATCGATAGTCGGTTGGTAGTGCACCGCGAACTCGCCCCGATCCAGCGCTGCGCCGAGTTCCGCTCGCAGCTGCAGCCGTTCGAGCAGCGTGTCCGACATACCCGGCTCGTGGACGACCACCCTGTTCTTGCCGGAGCCCTTCGCCGCGTAAAGGGCGGTGTCTGCGTTGCGCAGCATGGCCTCGACGCCGTCAGGAGGGGCGTCGGGCCGCGAGCCGTCCTCTTTTTCAGCGAGCGCGACGCCGAGGCTCGCTGACAGCGACACTGCACGCGGGGGGAGGGCGCCGATCTCAATCGCCCCGGGCACGAGCTGCCGCAGTCGTTCCGCTGTGACCGCGACGTCGTCGACACCCTCGACGTCCTCGAGGAGAAGCGCGAACTCGTCGCCGCCGAGCCGGGCAACGGTGTCCTGGTTGCGGACCGCTCCGCGCAATCTGTCGGCGACCTCGATCAGCAATGCGTCCCCCGCGGTCGCCCCAACGCTGTCGTTGACCGACTTGAAGTCGTCGAGGTCGAGATAGACGACGGCGACGGCCTGCCGGTCCCCTCGGTTCAAGGCCTGGGAGACCCGGTCGGCGAACAGAACACGATTCGCCAGGCCGGTGAGCGGATCGTGCAAGGCGCTGTGCTCCAGCCGGTCCTGCAAGCTCACCCGCTCGGTGACGTCGCGCGAGTTGACCACCACCCCGTGGACGTCGCCGTCGCCCAGCAGGTTGGTGTGCACGCTCTCCAGGTGCCGGTAGGTCCCGTCCCGGTGGCGGAGTCGGATCTGACTGACCACCTCCCGCGCGGGTCCGGTGGAGGAGTTGGAACCGGACGCTTCGTGCACACCGTCGAGCACCTGCCGGTGCGCGGTCAGAAAGGACACGCGGTCCTCCGGGTGGACCAGGTCGGTGAGCGGTGTCGCCCGGAGTTCGTCGATATCCCAGCCGAGCAGGGCCTTCAGCGAGGGCGTCTGGAACCGGATCGTCGTGTCGGCGTCGAGGACGGAGATCACGTCCGAGGAGTGGTGGATGAGGGACCTGAAGCGGGCCTCGGCCCTCGCTCGCTGTCGCGCCGCCAAGAGTTCCGCCTGCCGAGCGGTCAGCAGCCGTCGCACCAGAAGGCCTGCCATCCCGGCCGCGAAGATCATGATGAACAGGGTCTCGCCGTCGGCGAGGTGACCGGCCCGGCGGTTGGCCGCCTCCTGCCGCGCGCTAATCGTTGCCGCCCGGCTGTGCAGCGCCGACGCGTCGGACTCGAGGACGGGGGGCGACTCGGTAGGAGCACGGTGCAGGTAGCTCTCGACCGAACCGGCCAGGTCGCGGGCCTCGGGAATGCTGCTCGTCTCGCTGGTCAACCGGACGGACGCCGCCCGCAACGAGGCGGTCAGCTCGTCGACGGGAGAAGTTGACGCGCTCGGGCCCGTCGATTCGCTGCTCACGAGCGCGAGAGCGTGTGCCGTGACGAGGCGGTCCAACTCGATGACGTCGACCTGGGCTCTGTGCTGGTTGTCGACCTGGTGGTGCAGCAAGATCACGCTGAACGCCATGCCCACCGAGACGTTCATCAGGAGGACGACGGAGAGCAGGCGACGGAGCCGCGCCGGGATGCGAGCCATCAGACCCCATCTCGTGGTGTCGTGCGCACCGCGTGGCTCCTGGCTGCTTTGTCCCGCCCGTCGACGGCAGGCGAAGACCGCGTCACCACTGGTTCTCGGCAGCGCACCTCCTCTGCTGAAGGTCGGTCAGCTCGCGGCGACCCGCGGATGGAACGGCGCGCAGCAGCTCGACGGAGTCGGAGTAGATCGCGTCGCAGCCGTCGCGCCGCACCCGGTCCAGTACCGGCGTCGTCTGCACGTCCCAGGCGAAGGCGAGCCGGTCGGCAGCGTGCGCAAGGTCGACGCGGGCCGGGGTCCACTCGGGCTCGCGCAGGTTGAGCGCGTCGATGCCCTCGTTGGCGAGCCGCTGAACGACCGGCGTGGTCAGCCGGCCGCGGAGCCGGGTCGAGTTGACCAGCCGCACCTCGGTCGACAACTGGCGACAGCGGCGCAGCAGCGGGATCTCCGCACACAGCCACAGCCGGCGGGTCGCACCGACAGCGCCGGCGGCGGCGAGTACCGCTTCAGCACCGTCCGGATCCTTCAGATCGAGGCTCAGGTCGTAGTCCGCGCCGAGCTCGCGGTACAGGTCCGGCAGGGACGGCAGCCACTCCGGCAGCTCGTCGGCGCGCAGGTCCCGGATGGCCCGCCGGTGGTGGCCCATCCAGAGCAGGCGGTCGTGCACCAGCACCGGCACGTCGTCGGCGGTCAGCCACGCGTCGGACTCGAGTGCGGACGCACCGGCCGCCAGCGCCCTCCGGAAAGCCGGCAGCGTGTTCTCCCGCTGACCCGGCCCGGGGGAGCCGCGGTGCGCGAAGGCGATCACGGTCACGCGCCTACGGGCGTCGCCGTCGCCGTCGTCGCCGTTAAGAGCCGCAGGGCCTCGTCGTGCAGCAGGCCGTTGCTGACCACGACGCTCCCGCCGTCCGGACCCGGGGCGCCGGACAGGTCGGTGAACCGGCCACCGGCTTCCTCCACGATCACCTGCAGCGGGGCGAGGTCCCAGTGCGAGACCTCCGGCTCGGTGGAGACGTCGACCGCGCCCTCGGCGACCAGGCAGTGCGACCAGAAGTCGCCGTAGGCGCGGGTTCGCCAGACCGCGCGGGTCAGGTCGAGGAACCCGGTCAGCCGGGCCTGTTCCTCCCAGCCGGACAGCGACGAGTACGACAGCGACGCGTCGGCGAGCGCGGCCACCCGGGACACCTGCAAACGGCGCGGCTCGGCGGCGGTCCCGTCGGAACGCCAAGCACCCTGTCCGCGCGCCGCCCACCAGCGGATACCGAGCGCGGGCGCGCTGACCACGCCGACCTCCACCCGGTCCCGCACCTCGAGGGCGATCAGCGTGGCCCAGACCGGGACGGTGCGGATGAAGTTCTTGGTGCTGTCGACCGGATCGATCACCCACCGCCGCTCGGTGTCCGGGGCGCCGGAGAAGCCCTCCTCCTCGCCGAGGATCGCGTCACCGGAGTGCGTCTGCGCCAACCGGGACCGCAGGGCCGACTCGACGGCGGTGTCCGCGTCGCTCACCGGCGTGCTGTCCGGCTTCGTCTCGACGACGAGGTCGACAGCCGCGTACCGGGCGAGGGTGATGCGGTCGGCCACGTCGGCGAGTTCGAGCGCGAGCTGCAGGTCGGACGAGCGGTTCGGCACTCCCGGAACCTATGCAACTCCACCCGGGGACCCCCGTCCTGCTGGACACGAAAAGGAGAAATGTCAACGATTCGCTTTACAGCGTGCAGCCTTGTGTCCAGAGTGGGCGCATGGCACCGGCTCGGCAACGCGTCCTCCAGGCCGCTCGCGAGATCGTGATCGCCGGGGACTGGGGCAGCACCCGGATGGCCGACGTCGCCGCCCGGGCCGGGGTGAGCCGGCAGACGCTGTACAACGAGTTCGGCAACAAGGACGGGCTCGCCGTCGCCATGTCGGCGGCGCAGACCGAATGGTTCCTCGGCCGCACCCAGTCGGAGCTCGACGCGCATCCTGACGATCCGATCGCCGGCATCCGGGCCGCCGTGACGTTCACCCTGGACGCCGGATCCGACGATCCGCTGCTCAAGGCGACGCTGTCGTCCGCCCGAGGCGCGAGCGATCTGCTGCCGCTGCTGACGACCCGCGCCGAGCCGCTGCTCACCGCTTCGCGCCAGCAGTTGACGACCTACCTGACCGAGCACTGGCCGGAACTGGCCCACCGGGACATCGCGCTCGTCGCCGATTCGCTGATCCGGTTGACGGTGAGCCACCTGGTCCTGCCACTCGACCCGAGCGAGGTCGTCGCCGACCAGCTCGCCGAACTCGCGGCTCGCGCGCTGCACTTGCCGGCGCATCCGAGCTCCGCCCGAACTTCCGCACCGCCGTCCGAACAGGAGCTCACGTGACCACTCACGATCTGTACGCCATCCCCGCCGATTCCGGCTGGAGCACGCCGATGGCCGGGGACACCCGCTTCTCCTGGGAGTACGACGAAGGCCGGGACCGGCTGCTGTCGCTCTACCAGAAGGGCAAGGACAAGCAGTGGGACCAGACCAAGCGGATCGACTGGTCGCTCGAGGTCGACCCGACCGACTCGCTCGGCCTGCCGCAGGAGGCCAACGGCATCTACGGCAGCCCTACCTGGAACAAGCTCGGCGACAAGGACAAGGACGAGCTCAACAAGCACCTCGCCGCCTGGCAGTTCTCCCAGTTCCTGCACGGTGAGCAGGGCGCCATGATCTGTTCGGCCCGCATCGTCGAAGGCGTTCCGGACCTCGACTCGAAGTTCTACGCCAGCACGCAGACGATGGACGAGGCGCGGCACGCCGAGACCTACGCCCGCTTCCTGCAGGAGAAGATCGGCCTGCTCTACCCGATCAATCCGCACCTGCAGTCGCTGCTGAACTCCACGCTGTCCGACAGCCGCTGGGACATGCCGTACCTGGGGATGCAGGTGCTCATCGAGGGCCTCGCGCTCGCCGCGTTCGGTCTGCTGCGGGACATGACCAACAAGCCGTTGCCGAAGCAGATCCTCGCCTACGTGATGCAAGACGAAGCGCGGCACGTCGCCTTCGGGCGGATGGCGCTCAAGGACGCCTACGCCCAGCTGTCCACGAAGGAGCGCGAGGAGCGCGAGGACTTCGTCGTCGAGGGTTGCTACCTGATGCGGGACCGCTTCCGCCAGCAGGAGGTCTGGGAGGCCATGGGCTTCCCGATGGACGAGTGCCTGCAGTACGTCGACCAGTCGCCGTACATGCAGATGTTCCGGTCGCTGCTGTTCAGCCGCATCGTCCCCATCGTCAAAGACATCGGGCTCTGGGGCGACAAGGTGCAGAAGGCCTACGCCGACATGGGCGTGCTGGATATGGCTGGCGTCGACCTGGCCGCGCTGATGAAGGCCGACGAGGACGTCGCCGAGTCGCTGGACCGTGAGCGCGCCGAGATGGTCACCCGTGCCGCCGAGGTCCAGGCGACCATCACGCTCGGGGAATCGGTCACCGCCGTCTGACGCAACCCCTCACCGTCGCGGCAGGGCCGAGGGTGGCTGGGGCCACCGGTGGCTCTGCCGCAACGGGGGTGCACTAGGTCGTGGGCACCGAGGGCAGGGCGTCCTGCCCGTAGAGCACCTTCGACCAGACCACGTTGAGCGCGGCAGCGACAGCCTCGGGGTCCTCGGCGGGGGAGCGGCCGAGGGTGTCGGCGAGGTACCGCTCCGTCATCAGCACCAGCGCGTGGCAGACCGGGCGGGGCAGCAGGTGCGGGAACCGGCCCGCCGCATACTGCTCTTCGCAGCGGACGGCGACCGCATCGATGAAGTGCTGGACCACGCCCCACCGGAAGATCTCCTCGACCTCCGGCTGGGTCGCGGCCGCGTCGGCGAGCGCCTTCAGCACCGGGCCGTGCCGGACGTAGACCGCGACGATGCCGGCCGTGGAGCGGCGGGACGCGGCTTGGTCGCCCGGTCCGGTCAGCCAGACCTCGGACACCTCGAGGAATTCACCCTCGATCCGAGCGGCGAGGGTGCGCAACAGTGCCGGCAGATCGGCGAAGTAGACGTAGAACGACGAGCGTCCGAGGCCGGTGCGGGTCATCACGTTCGCCACCGTGAGGTCGGCGTAGGAGCCTTCCCGCAGCAGTGACTCGGCCGCGCCGACGATCTCCCGCTCGGCGTCCTCGGGACGTCGGCGCTGGCGGGCGGGCGACGGTGCAGTCATGGAGCCGATTATCCGCCCTCCCGTCCTCGCCACCCAGTTCTGCGATGCCTGTGAGTCAGTAGTCGGCTTTCGGGCCGTACTCGGGAGCCTCCCGCGCGGCGAGCAGGCGGCGTAGTGACTCGACGCGCTCCGAGGACAGGAGTCCTTCGCGAAGCCCTTCGTCGAGCGCGCAGTCCGGCGCGGCGTCGAGATGGGAGCAATCCCGGGGGCAGTCGGCGGCCGCCGCGGCCAGGTCGGGGAACGCGGCCAGCACCCGCTCCGGGCTGACCATGCCCAGTCCGAACGAGCGAACGCCCGGGGTGTCGATGACGTAGCCCCCGCCGGGCAGTGGAAGGGCGACCGCCGAACTGCTGGTGTGCCGCCCGCGCCCCGTTACGTCGTTGACGTCCGCCGTGAGCCGATGGGCGCTCGGGACCAGCACGTTCACCAGGGTCGACTTGCCGACGCCGCTGTGGCCGAACAGGACGCTGGTCCGGTTCGTGAGGAGGGCATGAAGCTCGGTCAGGTCGTCGCCGGGAGCCGTGCTGATCATCGGCAGGCCGAACGGCCGGTAGAGCTGGGCGACCGGCTCCGGGTCGGCCAGGTCGCGCTTGGTCAGGCACAGCGCCGGCTGCAGGCCGCCGTCGTAGGCGGCGACGAGGCAGCGGTCGATCATCCCGATGCGCGGCGGCGGGTCGGCCAGGGAGGTGACCACGACCAGCAGTTCGGCGTTGGCGACGACGGGGCGCTCGATGGCGTCGGTGTCGTCGGGGGTCCGGCGCAGCAGGGTGGTCCGCTCGGCGACGGTGACGATGCGCGCCATGCTGTCGGTGGTGCCGGACGCGTCTCCGGCGAGCTGGACCCGGTCGCCGACGACGACGGGGGTACGGCGCACATCGCCGCCGCGGACGGCGGTGACGACCGGTCCGTCCTCGACTTGGCAGGTGAAGCGTCCCCGGTCGACCGCCACCACCATCGCCTCGGTCGCGTCGTGGTAGTTCGGACGCAGCCGGCTCCGTCGTCGGGACCCCCGGCCGGGGCGATTGCGGACGTCGTCCTCGTCCAGCTCGCGGGGCATGTCAGCTGCGGATCAGCCGGCCGGGCGGGCGGCGACGAGGGCGGTCCAGCGAGCCGGGAAGTCCGGGACAGTCTTGCCGGTCGTGCCGATGTCGAGCACCTGCACCCCGGGGACGACGAGCCCGACGACGGCGTAGGCCATCGCCAGCCGGTGGTCGGCACGCGGGTCGAGCGTTCCGCCGCGCAGCGGGGCGGGTGAGACCGCCAGCCCGTCGGCGGTGACCTCCACGGCGGCGCCGAGCCGACCGAACTCCTCGGCGAGCGCGGCGAGCCGGTCGGTCTCCTGCAGCCGCAGGTGCGCGACCCCGCGCAGCCGGGACGGGCTGTCCGCGAGCACCGCGAGCGCACACAACGTCGGCGTCGCCTCGCCGTACTCGTGCAGGTCGAGGTCGACGCCGCGGAGCCGCTCCGGCCCCTGCACGGTGAACCGGCCGTCCTCGACCGAGCAGCGGCACCCGAACGCCTCGAGCAACTCGGGGAGCAGGCGACCCGGCTGTTCCGTGGCCGCGGGCCAGCCCTCGAGTGTCACCCGGCCGCCGGTGGCGGCGGCCGCGGCCAGGAAGGCGGACGCGCTGGACAGGTCCGGCTCGATCGCTCGATCCACCGCGCGCAGGCCGCCAGGGGCGACCGACCAGACGTCCGGAGTCGTGTCGTCGACCTCGGCACCGTTCTCCCGCAGCATCGCCACGGTCATCCGCAGGTGCGGCGCGGAGGGAATCGGTGGACCGACGTGCCGGACGACGATGCCGCGCGCGGACCGGGGGGCGGCGAGCAGCAGCCCGGAGACGAGTTGGCTCGACGACGAGGCGTCCAGGGTGATCTCACCGCCGCGCAGGCCGGCAGGGGCATGCAGTGTGAACGGCATGGCGCCGCGACCGGCGTCGTCGATCGTGGCGCCGAGGTCGGCGAGCGCCGTGAGCAGCGGCCCGAGAGGCCGTTCGCGCATGCGCGGGTCGCCGTCGAAACGCACGGCCGGGACGGGCAACACCGCGGCCGCCGGCGGCAGGAAGCGGGCGACAGTGCCGGCGTTGCCGCAGTCGACGAGGGCTGGGCCGTCGGTGGGGCCATCGGTGGGACCGTCGGCGCTGCCTGGTCCGCCGTCGGGGGAGACGGTCCACCGGCCTGCCCCGGCGTCGTCGAGGCCCACCCCGCAAGCCTTGAGGCCAGCCGCCATGAGGGCGGTGTCCCGCGACAGCAGCGGATCGCTCAGCCGACTCGGCCCGTCGGCCAGCGCGGCGAGGATCAGGGCGCGGTTCGTCGCCGACTTCGACCCGGGCACGCGCACGGTGCCGACGACGGGGGCGGACACCGCAGGTGCCGGCCAGGCGGCGGGGGACGAAGGTGCGGTGGCGGCGAGTGGGTTGGGCAGCGCGGATTCCTGTCCTCGGGCCGGATCCGGAGATCCCGATGTGCGGGCGTTTTCGCCTCCAGTATGAGCCGTAGGCTGCCGGGCTCGCTCGCGGCGAACGCGGTCGGGGGTGCAGGTCGGCGGCGAACGGGTACGTTCCTTCGACGGCACCGCGCCAGCAGCAGTACCTGCTCGGCCGGCTGCGGTGCCTCTGGCTGGGCCCTCGATCTGCCGCCATCAACGGCGGCGGCCGGCCCGAGCCCGACCGACTGTTTCAGCCAAGTACGGAGAAGGGATTCTCGTGGACCTCGAAACTGCTCGCACGCGTCTGCAGGAGCGGCTCGCCGAAATCGATCGCAGCGCCACCACGCTGACGGCCGAGGACGCGGGCAACGACGTCGACCTGAGCCACGTCCACCAGCACCCGGGCGACCAGGGCACCGAACTCGCCGACTTCGAGCGCGAGAACGCCCTCATCGAGGCGGCACAGAACGACAAGGGCGAGATCGAAGCGGCGCTCGAGCGGATCGACGCCGGTACCTTCGGCCGCTGCATCGACTGCGGCAAGGAGATCCCCGAGGGTCGGCTGGAGATCAAGCCGGAAGCCGCGCGTTGCCTCGAGGACCAGGCGAAGTTCGAGGCCCGTTGACCGGTCGCGCTGCTCGGTCGGGCTGACCGGCCCCGTTGACCGGCCCCGTTGACCGGCCCCGTTGACCGGCCGCGCTGCCCCGTTCCCGACTCAGCGTCGCAGAGTCGCGCTGAGCGTCAGATACATCCCCAGCGACTCGCCCTGGTGCTCGTCGGCCAAGCTGAGTTCGGACGCGACGAGGTCGGGAAGCACCCCGGGATCCCGTGCGACCGCGTGGTCGACGACGTCCGGAGGAAGAACCGTGCGCGGACGAACCCAGTCGACGTCGAACCCGGCGGCCTCCACCAGATCGCGCAGCTCCTCGGGGCCGAAGCAGCGGGTGACCGAGCCCCTGTCGTCGGGGACGAGGACGACGTCGGCTGCGGTGGCGTCGGCGAGTTCGGGCCAGCGATGCTGCTCGGCCAGGCTGGCCAGCCCGTAGAGCAGCGAGTCCACGCTCAGCAACAGTCGCCCGCCCGGCCGCAGTAGCCGGGCCGCCTGCTCGACGGTGTGCTCGGTGGCGAGGCAGGACGACAGGGCGCTGCCCTCCGCGACCACCGCGCCGACGCAGGCGGATCGGAACCAGTCGAGGAAGCGGGTGTCCCCGACGACACACCGGACCGCCGGATGGCGGGGCGCGCACACCGGCCCGCTCGCTGGTACGACGCCGTGCGGGAGCTCGGTCTCCAAACTCAGAATGCGAAAGACGTCGGCTCCGCCGCGGGCGAGGGCGTCGCCGACCCCGTGCGACCCGCGTGAGCTGTCGGAACGGCTGATGTCCAGGACGCGTGCGCCCCCGGCGGGCATCCAGGCCTGGAGTTGCTGGCTGACGACCGACGCGATGAAACGGCCGTAGGCGGATGCACCGCTTTCGCTCCCCGCTCGCAGCGGCGACGAAGAACCGGCGGTCACGAGGGGATTGTTACCCGCGATTTAGGTGCAGTCATGGCTTTCCACAGGATTTTGCCTATGTGCGGGGAAAAGTGCCCAAACCGGGCGTCTAGGTCACTCGAGGGTGACGTATACCTTCGCCGTCACCATTCGGTCGAGGGTGATGACCTCGCCGTCGGAGTCGAATCGCTGCTGGCCCGGGCCCTCGTGCCCGAGAACCCGCAGCATGCGGCCGGGCATCACCTTGATGGACTCCAGCTCCTGCATCCGGTCGAACTGTGCCTCGAGCTCCTCGTCGATCCGCCGGACGACGATGGTGCTGCCGGGCGCCGCAGTGGCGAGCGGCACCTGCGAGGCGACGTCCACGGCGTTGACGGAGCCCGGGATCGGGTTGCCGTGGGGGCATGTGCCCGGGTCGCCGAGCAGGGCGACAAGATGAGCCTCCAGTCGGGGGCTGATCGCGTGCTCCAGGCGGCCGGCCTCCTCGTGAACCTGTGACCACGGGACCTTCATCACGTCGGTGAGCAGCCGCTCCGCGAGCCGGTGCCGCCGCATGATCGAGGTGGCGTAATGCCGGCCCTTGGTGGTGAGGCGGATGGCCCGGCTCTCATCGAGCGTCAGGTAGCCCTCGCGTTCCAGTCGGCGCACCGTCTCCGACACCGCAGGGGCGGACACCCCGAGGCGCTCGACGATTCGAGCGCGCATGGGGCGGATGCCGGATTCCTCGAGCTCCAGGATCGTCTCGAGATACTCCTCCACCGCGGGGTGGTAACCGTCCATGCATTCAGCCTACGAAGTTCCGCGTCCGATCGCTTTGCTCTTCCACCGGCTGTCCTGCGCTTTCTCCTCCGGGCGACCGCTCCCTGGTGCCGCCGCGGCAGGTCGACCGTTGCCCGGTACCAGTTGGTTCGATCGGGTGGGAATCGCCCGGGCGGGTGCTGCCGTTGAAGCGCATGTGACTGCCACCTCTGCCCGCCGCTCGCGGCACGCCCCGACCGGCGGAGACTCGCTGTTGGCGCCGACATCTGCCCGTGCCTCCCGCATCAGCGGCCCCGGCCGGGCACCGCTCGCCCGTCCGACTTGGGCCTACCTCGGACCCGAGGGCGTCGCCCTCGCAGTAGGGTCAGGAGTCCGATCGGAGCCGGGGGAGGTGCGCGCCGTGGATGAGACTCCCGAACAGCGGGGAGCCCGCTTCGAGCGTGACGCGCTTCCGTTCCTCGATCAGCTGTACTCGGCCGCGTTGCGGATGACGCGCAATCCGGCTGACGCCGAGGACCTCGTGCAGGAGACCTTCGTCAAGGCCTTCGCCGCTTTCCACCAGTTCCAGGAAGGCACGAATCTCAAGGCCTGGCTGTACCGGATCTTGACCAACACGTTCATCAACAGCTACCGCAAGCGGCAGCGCCAGCCGTTGCAGAGTCCGACCGAGCAGATCGAGGACTGGCAGCTCGCCGACGCGGCCGAGCACACCTCGACCGGGCTGAAGAGCGCCGAGGTCGAAGCGCTCGAGCACCTTCCCGACAGTGACGTGAAGTCGGCTTTGCAGCGTCTGCCCGAAGACTTCCGGATGGCGGTCTACCTCGCCGATGTCGAGGGCTTCGCCTACAAGGAGATCGCGGACATCATGGGGACGCCGATCGGCACCGTGATGTCGAGGCTGCACCGCGGCCGCCGTGGACTGCGCCACGAGCTGGAGGGCTACGCGCGTGAGCGCGGGTTGATCCCGGCCGTGGCCGAAGCCGACGCGGCACGGTCCGCGGAGGTCAGCTTGGAGCCGGTAGCCGACGCCGGAGCGGGTCGCTCGGGCTCACGGGAGGGATCGCAGTGAGCTGCGGATCGCCACACGAGACGGATTGCCACGACGTCCTCAACGAGGTCTATCTCTACCTCGACGGGGAGATCGACTCGGACCGGAAGCAGTTGATCCGCGACCATCTCGACGAGTGCTCACCATGCCTTCGCCAGTTCGGCATTGAGCAGGAGGTCAAGCTGCTGGTCGCCCGTCGCTGTGGCGGGGAGCGGGCCCCGGAGGGTCTGCGGGTGTCCGTGCTGACCCGGCTGCGCACCGCCCGGATCGGGTGGAGCAGCGCGGAGTTCCAGGCCGAGTAGAGCCTGCGGCTGTGCAGCCTGTCAGCGTCTGCACAGCCTGTCCTGCGGGGAGTCTGCGCCTCGGCGGCTAGCCTGACTCGTTGTGCGCATCCTCGTCACCGGCGCTGCCGGTTTCATCGGCTCGAACGTCTGCGACGTGCTCCTCGCTGACGGACACGAGGTCATCGGCCTCGACGACCTCTCCCGGGGCAAGCTGGAGAACCTCACCGCGGCTCGGGCGTCTGACGCCTTCAGCTTCGAGCGGTTCGACGTCACCGACCCGCAGCTGGCGGGCTTGGTCGAACGTGTCGCACCAGAGGTGATCTGCCACCTCGCGGCGCAGATCGACGTGCGCGTCAGCGTCTCGGACCCGCAGCTCGACGTCCGGCTCAACGTGGCTGGCACGGTGAACCTGCTGGAGGCTGCCCGCCTCAACGGCGTCCGCAAGGTGGTCTTCACGTCCTCCGGCGGGTCCATCTACGGCACGCCGAAGGACCTGCCGGTGGATGAGACCGCTCCCGTGCGCCCCGAGTCGCAGTACGCGGCGGGCAAAGCCGCCGGGGAGCTCTACCTCAACGTGTACGACGCCCTCTACGGCGTCGCCTGGACGTCGCTGGCGCTCGCCAACGTCTACGGACCGCGGCAGGACCCCCACGGGGAGGCGGGCGTGGTCGCAATTTTCGGCACCCGACTGCTGCAGGGACAGCCGACCAAGATCTTCGGCGACGGCACGTCGACCCGCGACTACGTCCACGTGGCCGACGTCGCCGACGCCTTCCGCCGCGCGGTCCAGCCGGGCGCGGGGGACGGTCGCCGGTTCAACATCGGCACCGGTCGGCAGACCGACGTCCGGGAGCTGCACACGCTGATCGCCCGGACGGCGGGTGGCCCGGACGAGCCCGAGATGGCCGAGCCGCGCCCCGGCGAGCTGCAGGCGATCGCCCTGGACGCGGGTGCCGCCCAGCGTGAGCTCGGCTGGTCGGTGCAGTGGCAGATCGAGGACGGGCTGGCGCAGACGGTGGACTGGCTGCGCTCCGAGCTCTGAGTTTCTGGAGCTCTGAGTTTCTGGAGCTCTGAGTTCCGGTTCTCTGCGCCGCGCCGGCTGACCAACTGACCGGGACCGCTCAGTTCGGGCGGCTCCGGGTCAGTTGATCGGCCGGCGGACGGTGATTTCCTAGGTCAGGCGTTGGGCCGCTTACCGTGGTTGGCCTTGTTCTTCGCCCGAGCCCGACGCTTACGTGCTTTCTTTGCCATGTCGGCCATGGTGCCAGAACGGGCTCCGGCGGTGCCGCTAAGGTCCTCGGGCATGGATGTCCCGGGCCTTCGGGTGGAACGCGCCGACGGGGTGCTGCGGCTGACGCTCGACCGCCCCGAGCGCCGCAACGCACTGAACGACGACGTGCTGGCGGGGATGACCGCAGCGATCCTGGACCCGGGGGACAGTCGCGTCGTCGTGGTCACCGGGAGCGGCGATCGGGTCTTCTGCTCAGGTGCCGACCTATCGGTGATGGCGGACGACGCCACCGGGCTCGAGCGCCATGAGGCACGGGGCGGACTCCGGCGGCTGGTGGTCGCGATGCGCAGCTGCCCGATTCCGGTTGTCGCTCGCGTCCAGGGTCTCTGTCTGGCCGGCGGGGTCGGCCTGGCGCTCGGCTGCGACATCGTGCTCGCCTCCTCATCGGCGCAGTTCGGGCTGCCGGAGGTGGACCTCGGTCTGTGGCCGTTCATGGTGTCTGCCCTGCTCGCCGCGCACGTCTCGCCGAAGGTCGCGTCGGAGCTGATGCTGACCGGGAGGCGAATCCCGGCGGGGGAGGCCTACCAGGTCGGCCTCGTCAGCCGGGTGCTGCCGGCCGACACGTTCGACCAGGACGTCGAGGACGCCCTCGCGAGCCTCGCCGGCAAGGCGCCGGTGGCCGTCCGGCTCGGGAAGGCGGCGTTCCTGTCGGCGCTCGAGACACCGCTGGTGCCCGCCCTGGACGCGATGCAGGCGCAACTGTCGTTGCTGGCCTCGACCGCCGACGTCGCGGAGGGTGTGAGCGCGTTCTTCGAGAAGCGGCAGCCCCGCTGGCAGGGACGCTAGACGTCGTTCAGGTCGAGGTCGGACTTCCCCTCGGCCGATCGGGGGGAATCTCAAGGCGCGGGTCAAGGCTGTCGTCCGCACCGCCGATTACGTCCGGGTGATGAGTGCCGAGCCGTTCCTGCGCGCACTGGTTGAGTGCGGCGGATCGGACCTGCACTGCAAGGTCGGATCCCCACCGCGGGTCCGCATCGACGGCCGGCTGCGGAAGCTGCAGACCCGCGACCTCGCCGCTGCCGACACCGAGGCCATGGTCCGGGAGGTGCTCCGGGACGACCTCGTCGAGGAGTTCGAGCGGACCAACGAGGCCGACTTCGCCTACTCGATCCGCGGGGTCGGCCGCTTCCGCGTGAACGCGTTCCGCGCTCGTGGCGCCGCCGGCCTGGTCTTTCGCCGCGTCAGCGTCGGTGCCATCCCCCTGGAAGAACTCGGTCTGCCCACGGTGCTCGGCACCCTCGCTCTCGAACCGCGTGGCCTGGTGCTGGTCACCGGACCCACCGGATCGGGCAAGACAACGACGCTCGCGGGCATGGTCGACCACGTCAACTCCAACCGTGAGGTCCACATCGTGACGATCGAGGACCCCATCGAGGTCCTCCACTTCGACAAGATCGCGATGGTGAACCAGCGCGAGGTGCGGGTCGACACCGAAGACTTCACCACCGCTCTGCGTGCGGCGATGCGGCAGGACCCCGACGTCATCCTCGTCGGTGAGATGCGCGATGCGGAGACGGTGAAGGCGGCGCTCGCCGCGTCTGAAACCGGCCACTTCGTCATGTCGACGCTGCACACCACGGACGCGGCCGAGACGATTAACCGCATCATCGACTTCTTTCCCCCGCATGAGCAGAAGCAGGTGCGGCTGTCGCTGGCCGCCGCGCTGCGCGGGATCATCTGTCAGCGGCTGGTCCCGCGGGCGGACGGCGAGGGTCGCTGCGTGGCGATGGAGATCGCGGTCAACACGGGCCGGATCGCCGACGCCATCGCCGACCCGGACAAGACCGGCAGCATCCAGCAGCTGGTGTCCGAGGGCGGCTTCTACGGCATGCAGACCTTCGACCAGCACCTGGTCTCGTTAATCCGGGACGGCGTCGTCACCATGGAAGCGGCGATGGAAGCCTCCACCTCACCGCACGACCTCACCGTCGAACTCCGGCGGCTGGGCCTGGTCGCCTGACGGCGCTGCCGATCAGCTCAAGCCAGGTCAGCTCAGGCCAAGTCACCTCAGCCGGTCAGCTCAACGGGCCAGCTCAACGGGCCGGCACGCTGCTGGTGCTGCCGTGTTCGACGCAACGTGCGGTCCAACCCGTCGGCATGACCTGCACCACCATCCGACGGGCGCACTGCGGGCAGTACCGCGGTGGTTCGAGCGTCCGTGCGGCGGCGCACGCCGCATGAGCGTCGACGTCTCCGTCGGCCGGTCGGCCGCACCGGTCACAGAACACGGGCCTGAGCGTAGTCGCCGTCATCACTGGATGACCGCCCAATGAACGGGTATCTCCTCTGAGTGAATCCACCCCGGCTGCGGTCGCGTCAACTGCGACGCGTCCACCGGCTGGTGCTCGACGTCGTCGCCGACCTCCGCGGCCATGACGTGCCGCTCGCCGCAGCCGGACTCACGTTTTATGCCGCGGTCGCCCTCGTGCCGCTGCTGCTGGTCGCGCTCTGGCTCGCCTCGCTCGTCCTCGGCGGGGCCGAGATCCGGTCGCTCGGGCAGGACCTCGCGAAAATCGTCGGAACCCGGCACGGGCTTGACGACGGCGTGCGCCGGCTGACGGTGGCCGGCTCCCAGGCGCAGATCCCGGCGCTGATCACGGCCGTGCTCATCTCGACCCTCTACGGCGAGGGGCTGACCCGGGCGCTGGCCCGCTTGGGCCGGACGAATGTCGCGACGCTCGAGGTCCCGCGGCATGCGCCCCGGCGCATCCGCGGCGTCGTGCGGGGCCGGCTCACCGCACCGCTGCTGGTCGCAGCGTCCGGCGTGCTCGTCGGCGGTGGGCTGGTGCTCGCGGCCTGGCTGTCCTCGGCTCTCGGGAGCGGAGGGAAGGCCAGCGTGCTCGGCGTCTACCTGGCGTTCGTGGTCGTCTGGCTCGGGGCGACCGTCAACGTGCTGCTCTGCTACCGCGTCTTCGGGCCGCTGCGACCGCGGCTGGCGCCGTTGCTCTGGGGCGCCGCCGGAGCGGGCTCGTGGATCGCCGGATCAGTCCTCGGCTTCCTGCTCGTGCTGAGCCTTCCCATCGAGCTAGGTCGTCCGTTCGCCGGCAACGACGCGCTCGGCACGGCGACGCTGCTGATCTTCTGGTTGTACTTCAGTCACGTCGCGGTCCTGCTGGGTTACGCCGTAGCCCTGCGACTGTCCTCGGGTCCGCGGGACGCAAGCCCCCCCGCGGACCGTCGACCTCCCGCCGTCACGCCAGATGAGCTCGAGCTAGCGCCGCGGGCCATGGGCCACGCCGTCGGCGCTACGCAGAGTGGCTGACCGATCGCGCTTCGTGAAACCGCTCCCGGGGCCGCGCGGAAGCGGCTCAACGCGCTGACTCCGCGTGATGCCGGGAGGATCTGACAGCGGTTAATCTCCCGTTTCGGACTCCGGGCTTCCCCGATCCGGAGCCGTGGAGGCGAGGGCATGAACCCCGAGACGCCGGGACGCGAGCAGGAAGTCCGGGCGGCTGCCCGGCGCCGCGTCCGTACGCCGCTGTGGAACCTACTGCTGGTGGTGCCGCTGATCGCGACGCTGATCCCGACCATCTACAACCGGGCGACGCCGCGGCTGTTCGACGTGCCATTCTTCTACTGGTACCAAATGGCGGCCATTCCGCTCGGCGTGCTCTGCGTGGTCCTCGTCTACCGCAACACGCGGGGTGAGCGCTGATGGGCATCAACCAGGTCGAGCTCTGGGTCCTGATCTTCTTCTTCGTCCTCGTGTCCGGGATGGGCTTCCTGGCCGCGCGGTGGAAGCGGACCGAGTCGCTCAACAGCCTCGACGAGTGGGGCCTCGGTGGCCGGAGCTTCGGCCCGTGGGTCACCTGGTTCCTGCTCGGCGGTGACCTCTACACGGCCTACACGTTCATCGCCGTGCCGGCGTTGATCTACGGGGTCGGCGCGACCGGCTTCTTCGCCGTTCCCTACACGATCATCGTCTATCCGATGGTCTTCCTGGTCGCGCCGCGGCTCTGGTCGGTCTCGCACCGCAACGGCTACGTGACACCGGCCGACTTCGTGCGGGGTCGCAGCGGATCCGGCGGCCTGGCGTTGGCCATTGCGATCACCGGCATCGTCGCGACCATGCCCTACATCGCGCTGCAGCTGGTGGGCATCGAGGCCGTGATCGGCGCGATCGGCATCAAGGGCAAGCTGCCGCTCTACGTCGCCTTCGCCGTGCTCGCGGTCTACACGTACTCCTCCGGGCTGCGCGCACCCGCGCTGATCGCCTTCGTCAAAGACACGCTGATCTACATCGTCGTCATCGCGGCGATCATCTACATCCCGCACAAGCTCGGCGGCTGGGGCAACATCTTCGCGAAGTCCGACGCCAAGTTTGCGGCCACCAAGACCACCAGCGACGGGTTGACGCTGGCATCGGCTCAGACGTTGGGGTACTCGACCCTCGCACTCGGGTCAGCCATGGCGCTGTTCCTCTACCCGCACTCGGTGACCGCGGTGCTGGCCTCCCGGAGCCGGGACACGATCAAGAGGAACATGGCTGCACTGCCGGCCTACAGCTTCGTGCTCGGGCTGATCGCGCTGCTCGGTTTCATGGCCATCGCCGCCGGCATCAAGCCCGGCAACCTCGACAACAAGCCGAACCCGAACACCGTGGTGCCGCTGCTGTTCGACCAGCAGTTCCCGTCCTGGTTCGCCGGCGTCGCCTTTGCCGCCATCGCCATCGGCGCGCTGGTGCCGGCCGCGATCATGTCCATCGCCGCGGCGAACCTGTTCACGCGGAACATCTACAAGGAGTACCTCCGGCCGCAGGCGTCGACCCGGGAAGAGGCGCAGGTCAGCAAGATCGCCTCGTTGTTCGTGAAGGTTGGGGCGCTGGCGGCGATCCTGGGACTCAATGTGCAGTACGCGCTCGACCTGCAGCTCATCGGTGGCGTCCTCATCCTGCAGGTCCTGCCCGCCGTCGTCTTCCTGCTCTACGGGCGCTGGTTCCACCGCTGGGCGCTGCTCGCCGGCTGGGCGGTCGGCATGGCTTCGGGCGCCTGGATGCTGTACGTGACGCCGAACCCGTCCACCGGCAAGAAGCACTTCGGGGCCACCCAGTGGGCCTTCAGCCACCTCGGCTTCGACACCAAGACCACGATCTATCCGGGTGTCGTGGCGCTGGTGCTGAACGTCGCCGTCGCGGTCCTGCTGACAGTGCTGTTCCGCGCCGCGTCGCTGCCGGCGGGGGTCGACTCGACCAACGAGGCCGACTACCACCTCGAGGCGGGCGACCCCGGGGTGGCGGAGGACCTTCCGGACCCGCTGGACGGACCGCCCGGTTCGGCGGCACCCGTCCCGACCTGAGCTGCTCGCTCGCCGCGCGGTCGCTCCGCCGCGCTCGCTCCGCCGCGTGATCTGTTGCGGCCCGGAGGTCCCGCACAGCCTCGCCGCCGCAACAGATCACCGCGTTTCTGGGGTCCGCGTGTCCGCGTGTCCGGTCGCCCCCGGTCGTGTGGATGCATCCGGGTCGTCCACATCCTCTGTCGCGGAGCGGCTACGCAGGTCGTAGCCCGGCCACGCTGCCCGGATGGACAACGCGCTCCTGGAGCAGGCGGCGGAGCAGCAGGGGCTGTTGCGCCGGTCGCAGTTCGCCGATGCAGGCCGGCTCGGGGTTCTGCGCCAGCGGT
>DATITC010000122.1:0-19900 GCA_035468175.1 Frankiaceae bacterium
GGGGGTCCGGGTGCCACGGGAAGCTGGACAGCCAGCGGAAGCCCTCTTGCCCGGGCTCGACCGCGGCAGCGGGGATCACCCAGCGGTACGGCAGCAGGAAGTGGGTGACGAACCGGTCGCTCAGCATCTCGTCCCGGCTCCCGGCGAAGCCGACGTTCATCAACTCGTCGTCGTCGAGCCACAGAATCCATTCGCCGCCGGCGTGCCGTAGCGCGAGGTCGTAGTAGACCTCGATGTAGGGCGGATGCTCGACCAGGCGGACCGAATCAGCATGCTCGCGGGCGAGGTCGTAGGTGTCGTCGGTGGAGCTCTCGTCGACGAGCAGCCCCACCTCGTCCGCGTACTCACGGGCCCGGGTGATCCAGTGCTCCAGGCGATCGCCGGAGTTTTGCGTGATGCCGGTGACGGACAGCGCGGGTCGAGCGGTGGCCGGGCGGGAGATGACGGGACCCCTTCGGTCGGACGCGACGGATATCCGACCTTAGCCGCGCCCGCCGACCCGCGCCCGCGCCCGCGACCCCGAGCTGGGCAGCCGACCCCGAAGCTGTGTGGGCTTCGACCGTCTGGAACCGGTCCGAGCCCACACAGCTTCGGAGGACGAGCCCGGCGCCAGCCCGGGAGACGCTCAGAACTGCGGCGGCTCGGTGTAGTTGCCCCAGACGTCGCGCAGCGCGTCGCAGATCTCGCCCAGCGTCGCCTCGACCCGGACGGCGTCGAGCATCGGCGGGATGAGGTTGCCCTCGCCCCGCGCCACCTCGACCATCCGCCCGATCGACGTACGGACCGCCGCGTCGTCCCGGGCAGCGCGACGGCGACCCAGTTCGGCGTTCTGCTCGGTCTCCACCTCGTGCGAGATGCGCATCGTCTCGAGTGCTCCGACCACCGTCGACGTCGCGGTATTGATGCCGACGATCTTCTTCTCGCCCTTCTCCAACTGGGTTTGGTAGGTGAACGCCGCCTCCGCGATCTCCGAGGAGAACCAGCCGTCCTCGATCCCGCGCAGGATGCCGGCCGTCATCGTCCCGTCGCCGCCGCGATCGCGGATCTGCGTGAAGATCTTTTCGGCCTCCGCCTCGAGCCGGGCGGTCAGCGCCTCCACGTACCAGGAGCCACCGAGCGGGTCGGCAACGTTGCCGACGCCGGTCTCCTCCATCAGCACCAGCTGGGTGCGCACGGCGATCTCGGCGGCCTTCTCGCTCGGCAGTGCGAGCACTTCGTCCAGCGCGTTGGTGTGCAGTGAGTTCGTCCCGCCCAGGACGGCGGCGAGCGCTTCCACGGCGGTACGGACGACGTTGTTGTCCGGCTGCTGTGCGGTCAGCGAGACGCCTGCGGTCTGGGTGTGGAAGCGCATCCACTGCGCTCGCTCGTCGGTGGCGCCGTAGACGTCCCGGAGCCACCGGGCCCAGATGCGGCGAGCGGCCCGGAACTTCGCGATCTCTTCGAAGAAGTCGATGTGCGCGTCGAAGAAGAACGACAGTCCGGGGGCGAAGGCGTTGACGTCGAGCCCGCGGCTCTGCCCCAGTTCGACGTAGGCGAAGCCGTCGGCCAGCGTGAAGGCCAGCTCCTGCGCCGCTGTCGAACCGGCCTCGCGAATGTGGTAGCCGGAAACCGAGATCGGCTTGTAGCGGGGCATCTCCGCCGCGCAGTACTCCATGAGGTCGCCGATCAGGCGCAGGTGTGGCTCCGGTGGGAACAGCCACTCCTTCTGCGCGATGTACTCCTTGAAGATGTCGGTCTGCAGGGTGCCGTCCATCTGCGCGGGCGTGATGCCGAGGCGTTCGCCCGCAACCAGCCACATGCAGAAGACCGGCACCGCCGGACCGGAGATGGTCATCGATGTGGTCACGGCGGAGAGGTCCAGACCGTCGAACAGAATCTCCATGTCGGCGACCGAATCGATGGCCACCCCGCAATGGCCGACCTCGCCCAGGGCGCGCGGGTCGTCGGAGTCGCGACCCATCAGCGTCGGCATGTCGAAGGCCACCGACAGGCCGTCGCCGCCACTGGACATGATCATCTTGTAACGCTCGTTGGTCGACTTCGCATTGCCGAAGCCGGCGAACTGGCGGATGGTCCACGGCTTGCCGCGGTAGCCCGTGGCGTAGAGGCCGCGCGTGTAGGGGTATTCGCCGGGCCAGCCGATGCGGTCGAAGCCGGGTGGCTCCTCGCCTCCGGTCGGCCCGTACACCGGCTCGACCTCGAGACCGGACAGCGTCGTGAAGTCGATGTCCCGCTTGCGTGCCGCGTCGTAGCGCTGCTGCCAGCGCGTCCGCCCGTCCGGTGCGTGCGAAGCCATGGGTCCCTCGTCTCAAGCGGAAAGGTCGGTCCGATGATGGTCGCATACTCGGTCGTCCGATACTAGGAAGCCAAACTAGTCAGCGGCTCCGTGGAGCGGTAGCTGGTGGGACGGCGCGGTTGCTGGTGGGACGGTGCGATGGCTGCTGCAATGTCGATGTGCCGCCCGCTCTGCCCTTCGATCCCATTGAGGAAGCGCAGCGGCAGTGGGTCGCCCGGGGCTGGGCGGACGCCGCCGACGGGATGGCGGCGGTGACCTCCCTGATGCGCGGTCAGCAGCTGGTGCTGGCCCGGGTCGACCGGCTGCTGCGCCCACTCGGCCTGACGTTCGCGCGGTACGAGGTGCTGATGCTCCTGATGTTCAGCAGTCGCGGGTCGCTGCCCCTCAACGTGGTGGGCAACCGCCTCCAGGTGCACCCCACCAGCGTGACCAGCGCGGTTGACCGGCTCGAGGCGCAGGGGCTCGTCCGACGGTCTCCCCACCCGCGGGACCGCCGTGCGGTCCTGGCGGAACTCACCGATGCTGGTCGGGCGACCGCGGAGCAGGCCTCCGCCCAGCTCAACGACCAGGTATTCGGCGACCTGGGGCTGGACGCGGCGGACACTGCCACCCTGATCGGGATCGTGCGCAAAATGCGCCGGGCGGCCGGCGACTTCGCCTGAGTCCGCGTGGAATGTGAGGCGGCGCCTACGTGCTGGTCCTCGCGTCACGCCCGTGTTGTGTCAATGTTGTGCTATGACCGATACCGACGCCCCAGAGCTGTCCGATGGCGCGGCTTCGGACGACCGCGGAACCGCTCGGACGCCGGCCGATCCCGCCCCGATGGCCCAGCTCGGAACCGAGGCGAAGCCGCTCGTCATCAACTCCTCGCCGATGCACAACATCTCGCGGGAGATTCCCCGCAGCGTGCGATTGGCCGCGGACTGGACGTGGCGGCTCCTGCTGTTCACCGCGGTCTTCGCCTTGTTCGTCGTCGTGCTGGGGCGGCTGCAGGCCGTCGTGCTGCCGGTGTTCCTCGGCCTGCTGTTCGCCGCTCTTCTCGGCCCGGTGACCGCGCGACTCCGCCGGCTCAAGGTGCCGAATGCGCTGGCCGCCCTCGCCGGGGTACTGATCATCCTGATAGGCCTGGTCGGCGGCCTCGGATTGGTGGCGCGGTCGGCGGTCAACCAGATCCAGCAGCTCGGCCCGACCCTCAGCAATGGTGTCGACGAGCTGAGGAAATACCTGCAGACCGGGCCGCTGCATCTCGGAAGCCAACGCGTCGACGCACTCGCGAAGTCGGCGTCGGACGCGCTGTCGAGCGGCAGCACCTACACGAGCACCGTGGCGAGCGGCGCCAGCGCGGGCGTCTCGCTGCTCGGCGGGTTCGTGCTCATGATGTTCGTGCTGTTCTTCTTCCTCAAGGACGGTCCTACGCTGCGCGCATGGTGCGTCCGGGGCCTGCCCAAGGGCTGGCGAGACCGCGCCGACCAGGCGGCGGACGAGGTGTGGTCCGCGCTGGGCTCCTACACGCGGGGGGCGGTGATGGTGGCGGCATTCGACGGCTTGTTCATCGGCATCGGACTGCTGCTGCTCGGGGTTCCGCTCGCGCTCTCGCTCGCGCTGCTGACGTTCCTCGCGGCCTTCGTGCCGATCGTCGGGGCCGTGGTCGCCGGTTCGCTGGCCGTGCTCGTGGCCCTCGCCGCCAAGGGGTTCGGCACCGCTCTCGTCGTGCTCGGTCTCGTGCTACTCGTCCAGCAGATCGAGGGCAACGTGCTGCATCCGGTGATCATGCGACGGGCGGTGGAGCTGCACCCGATCGTCGTCGTCGTCGCCGTGGCCGCGGGCGGGACGATCGCCGGAATCGCCGGGGCCGCTCTTGCTGTGCCGGTCGTCGCCATCGTGCGGGTGACCGTCGGCTCACTCCGACGGAACTCGCCGCCGCCGACCTATGACTGATCCGGCTCCGCGGACTGACATCCGCCGGTCCGGCGACCGGTTCCGGACGAGGACCGACTGGTTGGACTCACACCACTCGTTTTCGTTCGGGGAGCACTACGACCCGGACAACACGAGCTACGGCGTCCTGCTGGTCCACAACGAGGACGTGCTCGCTCCGGGCGGGGGGTTCGACACCCACCCGCACCGGGAGACCGAGATCGTCACGTGGGTGCTCGACGGCTCGTTGACGCACGAGGACTCGGCCGGCCACCGCGGGATCACCCGCCCCGGGCTCGTGCAGCGGATGAGCGCGGGCAGTGGCATCGAGCACTCGGAACGGAACGGCTCCCAGGACTCCCCGGTGCATTACGTCCAGATGTGGGTGGCGCCGGACGAGTTCGGTACCGAGGCCGGCTACGAGCAGCTCGAGGTCGACGACGGCCTGCTGGCCGCTGGCCTCGTCCCGGTCGCGTCCGGGCTGGACCGGCACCTCGCCTCGCCTGCGGTCCGACTCCGGAACCGGTCCGCCGCGTTGTCCGTGGCCCGGCCACCCGCCGGTGCCGAGGTGCTGTTGCCGGCTGCGCCCTTCCTGCATCTGTTCGTCGCCCGCGGCACCGTGCACGTCGAGGGCATCGATACCAGCGGTCAGTTGGCTGCCGGAGACGCGGGCCGCTTCACCGGAGCCGTCGAGCGCCGAGTGACGGCAGAAACGGCGGCCGAGATCCTGGTCTGGGAGATGCACGCCTCGATCGGCTGAACGTGCCGCATCGACGGGGAGCAGAAGCGGTCACATGCCGGCCGCCGGGGGGCCGCCGGAAACACCGCGGAACTCGCCCACCGCAGATCGACAGCTCCCGACGATCGACCGCGGGCGAGAACCGCGTGCCCCTGGGCCCCTCCGACGGTCGGAAACACCGCGGAACTCGCCCACAGCGCGCCATGCTGCTCCACACACGACGAAGGGGCCGATCCGCAGTGTGCGGACCGACCCCTTCGCGATGAGAACGGGTCAGGCGACCTCGGCCGCCTGACCGCCCTCCTTCGGGTCGGTGCTCGGGCGGGCCGGCTGCGCGTTCAGCTTGCCGTCCGAGTTCTCGCGGAGGCCTTCCTTGGTGGCGAGCAGCGGGTTCCCGTCACCCTCCTGGTCCTTGCGCTCCTTCGGCGAGGGCTCCGGCTCGTCGCCCCACACCTTGTTCGGCAAGGCCATCTTCGCGATGGTCCGGAACACCTGGTAGTACTGCCTGTACAGCGGGCCAGTGGTGTAGGGAATGTCGTACTGGTCGGCCAGCTCCCGCACCTTGACCGAGATCTCGGCGTAGCGGTTGCTCGGCAGGTCCGGGAACAGGTGGTGCTCGATCTGGTACCCGAGGTTGCCGGAGAGGATGTGCAGCATCCGGCCACCGGTGAAGTTCGCGGCCCCGAGGAACTGACGCAGGTACCACTCGTCCTGGGTCTCGTTGTCGAGCTCTTCCTTGGTGAAGTGCTCGGCACCGTCGGGGAAGTGGCCACAGAAAATGATCATGTAGGACCAGAAGTTCCGCATGAAGTTCGCCGTGGCGTTCGCGGTGAGCGTCGACATGAAGAACGGGCCGGTGAGCGCCGGGAAGAGGATGTAGTCCTTCCCGATCTGGGTCCGCCACTTCTTGTTGATCGCCTTGAGCTGCCGCTTCAGCTCCTTCGGATCCTTCTTGCCCTTGCGGATGCTCTCGAGGTCGAGGTCGTGCAGCGACACACCCCACTCGAAGAAGGTGGCCAGCAGCGCGTTGTAGATCGGGTTACCCAGGTTGACCGGGTGCCACTTCTGCTCACGCGTAACCCGAAGGACGCCGTAGCCGACGTCGTTGTCCATCCCCAGCACGTTCGTGTACTGGTGGTGAACGAAGTTGTGCGAGTGCTTCCACTGCTCGGCGGGCTGCATCGTGTCCCACTCCCAGTTCGAGGAGTGGATCTCGGGGTCGTTCATCCAGTCCCACTGGCCGTGCATGACGTTGTGGCCGATCTCCATGTTCTCGAGGATCTTGGCCACACCGAGCAGCGCCGCTCCGGTGATCCAGGCGGGGCGCCAGCCCTTGACCCGGACGCCACTGGCGAACAGCGTGACGCGGCCGGCGATCAGCATCGCGCGGTGCACCATGATCATGCGGCGGATGTACGCCGCGTCCGAGGCGCCGCGCGACTCCTCGATCTCCTTGCGGATTGCGTCGAATTCCGCACCGAGATTCTTCATGTCCTCGTCGGAGAGGTGTGCGAATTCCTTGACGTCAGCGATGGCCATCGGGCCCGCTCCTCACTGCTGCTTCTACGGGTGGTACCGGATGTTCGGTGGTGTCCACGTACTGGACTGCTTGTTGCGTCGAGCCGATTGTCCCAGAAAGTTCAGATCGTCCCTTGGTGGAGATCAGAGGCCGATCACCACATCGCCGGCGGCGGCGGTGATGCAGGTCTGGATCTTCTCGTCATGCTGGTCGTATTCGTTCCCGTTTCGCAGGTCACGGACGGTGCCGGACACGAGCGGGACGGTGCAGGTATGGCAGATGCCGATGCGACAGCCGAAAGGCATCTGGATGCCGAGTTCCTCACCGGCCTCCATGAGGGTCTTCGCCCCGTCGATGTCGATTTCCTTGCCCGACTTCGAAAATGTGACGTGACCGCCTTCGCCCTGCTCGGAGAACTTGGCGGCGAATCGCTCGAGATGCAGGTTGTCCTCGAGCCCGGCGTCCTCGAAGAACTCCTCGGCGTTGTCGAGCAGGGCCTCCGGGCCACAAGCCCAGACCTGTCGTTCGCGCCAGTCCGGGCACACCTCGTCGAGTTGGGAGAGCTCGAAGTGTCCGTCGGCCTCGCTGTACTTCATGTGCAGCTTGACCGTGTGGTGCTTGTCGCCGAGCTGCTCCAGTTCGTCGCCGAAGATGACGTCGTTCTTGTTCGGTGCCGAGTGCGCGAGGACGACGTCCGGCATCGAGCCGCGACGGTCCAGCGTGCGGAGCATCGCCATGACCGGGGTGATGCCGCTCCCGCCGGTGAGGAACAGCATCTTCTCGGGCGGCGGGTCGGGCAGGACGAATTCGCCTTGCGGGAGCCCCAGTCGCACGACCGTGCCGGCTTCGATGCCGTCCACCAGGTGCTTCGACATGAAGCCTTCCGGCATCGCCTTCACCGTGATGGCGATGTGGCCCTTGTCGTTCTTGCTCGGCGGCGTGGTGAGCGAGTAAGACCGCCAGATCCACTTGCCGTCGACGTCGACCCCGATGCTGACGTACTGGCCGGGCTGGTGGTCGAAGGACCAGCCCCACCCGGGCCGGATGATGAGGGTGGCTGCGGTGTCGGTCTCCTTGACCACCTTGTCGACGCGCCCGCGCAGTTCCCGCGTGGACCACAGCGGGTGCACCATCTGGAGGAAGTCGTCCGGCAGCAGCGGGGTCGTGAACCGGGCCGCGAAGCCTTTCGGCGGCCCGCCCGTCTTCTTGACGCTCGTGCGGCTCCGCGCGAAGGCGGTGCCGAACACGATGGAGAGTCCGACACCTGCCCCGGCTGCCACGGCCTTGTACTTCGCCGGGACGTCAGGCAGATCGTCGATCTTCATCCGGAGCTCCTGTCACGATTGTGCGGTGGTGTGCGTGTGCCCCGAGCCGCCACCGACGACTCCTCAACGACACGACGAGTTTGTCATGAATTGGTGTGCCACCGATGTTGTCACATCCGTCGGTCAGGCTAACTCGTTCATGCTGCCGGATTCGAACCGGAAGCGGCGCTCGGCCTCCGGCGGACCCGGGTGGAAGACGAGCACCAGGCCCCCGCCTTCCGCGGTCGCCCGTTCGATCTCGAAGTTGTGGGTCACGTACATCACCCATTCGGCCGGACGGTCGCCGGCGAAAAGGTCGGCGGTGGTGACGTTGGGGCGCAAGCGCCGCCGCGTCTCGTCGCCGTCCCGCTCTTCCGGCGGTGTCGCGTGCCGGGCCATATGGGGGCAGAGGTTAAGGGCCGCCTCGGCGCACGAGACGTGCATGGGTGGGTCAGTGAACGACCGGCTTTCCGCAGCCTTCGGCCCGCCGAGGAACGCGATGTCGTACTCGAGGGAGAGGCCGCACATCCCGCACAGACGGGACAGCGCGCATTGGATGGAGCGGCGCCGGTTGATCGCGCGGAAGTCGTGGGACCCGTCGTCGTAGGAGTTCACGAAGGGGATGGGCAGGCCGTACTCATCATCGACCGGTCGTTCGGCGAGGCCGGGCGGGAGTGCGGTGTCACTAAACGGGTTCATCGGCGGACGCTTACCCAATCGCCACACTGAGTAGGCACGACGAGCGCGTGTCTCGTGTGGTTCGCATCACGCTTCGACCGGCGCTTGGGTGGGATTTATCCCGGACTGACCGAACTGTGCAGCGCGAGATCCAGAGCCGTAACGGCCTGAGCTCGAGGTTCGCGCTGCCCGGCGAGGGGGCACCAGCAGTACATGGTTGGTTGGAAGCTCGCGGACATGCCCTCGCTGGACGGCCGGATCGCCGTCGTGACAGGGGCCAACAGCGGACTCGGCTTGGTGACCGCGCGTCACCTCGCGTCCGCCGGCGCCCACGTCGTGATGGCGTGCCGGAACGCCGAGCGGGCCGAGGCCGCGTTGCAGAAGGTGCGGACGTTGGAGCCATCGGCCTCGGTCGAGGTGCGCTCCCTCGATCTCGGCGACCTCGCCTCGGTGCAACGGTTCGCCGACGAGTGGTCCGGTCCGTTGCACCTGCTGGTCAACAACGCCGGCCTGATGGCGATCCCGTACCAGCAGACCGTGGACGGGTTCGAGATGCAATTCGGTACCAACCACCTCGGTCACTTCGCGCTGACCGGGCGCCTGCTGCCCGCGCTGCTCGACGCCCCCAAGCCGCGCGTCGTGACGGTCAGCAGCGAGGCGCACCGCATCGGCCACATCCGCTTCGACGACCTGCAGAGCGAACGCCGCTACCAGAAGTGGCGCGCCTACGGGCAGTCGAAGCTCGCCAACCTGCTGTTCGCCCGCGAGCTGTCCCGGCGGGCGTCGCTGGCCGGTCAGGACCTGCTGAGCGTGGCCGTTCACCCCGGGTACGCGTCGACCAACCTCCAGGCAGCCGGCCCCAAGATGGCGGGGAGCAAGATCGGCGCGTTCGGGATGAAGGTGGGCAACGCGCTGTTCGGCCAGAGCGACGAGAACGGGGCGGTTCCGACGCTGTTCGGGGCGACCGGGCCCGGGCTCCGCGGCGCCGAGTACCTCGGTCCGGACGGCCTGTTCGCGGCCCGCGGCAGTGGTGCGAAGCGGATGACGCCCGCCAAATCGGCGCTCGACGACGACGTTGCCCGCCGGCTGTGGGACGTCTCGCAGGAGCTGACCGGGGTGTCGTTCGACGTCCTGCGTCCAGTGGCCTGAGCCGGATGGTCGTCCAGCGCGTGGACGAAGCGGCGGCGGCGGTCAGCCGCGGCGCAGCACCGGCTGGTCGACCGAGCCGACCACGGCCTCGGCGGCTCCGCGGACCATGGCCGAGACGGTCCGGGTGACCTCGGCGCGCGGCATCGAGGCAGGGAAGCGTCGCCAGCGGTCGATGGCTGCGTCTGCCATCCCCACCAGGCCAGTTGCCAGCGTGTCGGCGATCGAGGGCTCGGCCGAACCGGTGGCGAGCAGGTAGTCGCGGATGATCGCGGCGGTGCGGCCGACAACGGTGTTCTTCACGCGGATGATCGGACTGTCACCGTCGACGCCTGCGTCGCGCAGCGACCGCACGAACTCGTACAGGTGCGGGTGGGCGAGCAGCCAGTCGACGTAGGCGTCGATCGCTCCCGTGACCGCGCTGTCCACGTCCCGGTCCACCTGCAGCCGTGGGGCGAGCGCCTCGACGAGCAGACCAGCCGCCCGGTCGGCCACGGCCCGATCGAGATCCGCGCGGTCGGCGAACTGGCGGTACAGCGCCGGCCGGCCGACCCCGAGTTCGGCGGTGATGGCGTTGACCCGGGCGTACGGGCCGTCGCGCTCGATGACCAGCAGCGCGGCATCGACGAACTCCGCCCGCCGCCGGGCTCGGTGTCCGGCCCACCGCGTCGCGCGACCGTCTTCGCGCTCCACGACGACCGGGGCCGGCGGCGGCTCCGGGGGCGTCGGGCTGACGCGCACTTCGGTGGACACGCCCGGACTCTAGACCGGGACCGTTTATCTGGTACACAGTGTTCCCCCTAACAGATTCCTCATAACAGATGTCCGCCTTGCTGGGAGAGACATGGATCGCGAACCGTACGAGCCGGAGCACGAAGCCTTCCGCTCGGCCTGCCGCACCTTCCTCGAGCGGCAGTGCGTACCGCACCACAAGCAGTGGGAGGCCGACGGCATCGTTCCGCGCGACGTGTGGATCGAAGCGGGCAAGCAGGGCCTGCTGGGCATGGGCGTGCCCGAGGAGTTCGGCGGTGGGGGAGTCAGCGACTTCCGCTACAACGTCGTGCTCGGCGAGGAGATCGCCCGGGCCCGGTGCAGCGGCGTCGGCTTCCCGCTGCACAACGACGTCGTCGAGCCTTACCTGCTCAGGCTCGCCACGCAGGAGCAGAAGGAGCGCTGGCTGCCCGGCTTCTGCTCCGGCGAGATCATCAGCGCGATCGCGATGACCGAACCGGGTGCCGGCAGCGATCTGCAGGGCATCCGGACGACGGCGGTCAAGGAGGGGACCGGTGCCGATGCCGTATACGTCGTCAACGGCTCCAAGACCTTCATCACCAACGGCATCAACGCCGACCTCGTCATCACCGTCGTGAAGACCGACCCGGCGGGTGGCGCCAAGGGCACCAGCCTGCTGGTGATCGAGCGCGACATGCCGGGATTCACCCGGGGACGCAACCTCGAGAAGATCGGCCTCAAGGCGCAGGACACGGCCGAGTTGTTCTTCGACGACGTGCGTGTGCCGGCCTGCAACCTGCTCGGTCAGGAGAACGGCGGCTTCTTCCACCTCATGGAGGCGCTGCCGCAGGAGCGCCTCGCCATCGCCGTCTACGCGGTCGCCGCGGTCGAACTGGTGCTCGAGGAGACGCTCAAGTACTGCAAGACCCGCACCGCGTTCGGCAAGCCGATCGGCAGCTTCCAGAACACCCGCTTCACGCTGGCCGAGATGGCTACCGAAGCCACCATCGCGCGTGCTTTCCTCGACAAGTGCATCCGGCTCCACGGCGAGGGTCAGCTGTCCATCCCGGACGCCGCGATGGCGAAGTGGTGGACGACCGAATTGCAGACGAAGGTGGTCAACGCCTGCCTGCAGCTCTACGGCGGCTACGGCTACATGAGCGAGTACCCGATCGCCCAGGCGTTCATCGACAGCCGCATCCAGACCATCTACGGCGGAACGACGGAGATCATGAAAGAGATCGTCGGCCGCTCCATGGGCGTCTGAGCCCCGAGACTTCGAAGATCAGGAGAGAACACCGCAATGGCTGAGGCACTGCTGTACGACGCGATCCGCACTCCCCGGGGCAAGGGCAAGAAGGGTGGCGCGCTGTACGGCGTCAAGCCCGTCTCCCTGCTTGTCGGCCTGCTGCACGAGCTGCAGCGACGCCAGCCCAACCTCGACCCGAACCGCATCGACGACGTCGTGCTCGGCGTCGTGACCCCGGTCGGCGACCAGGGCATGGACATCGCCCGAACCGCGGTGCTCGCCGCCGGCTACCCGGACACGGTGGCCGGCGTGCAGTTGAACCGGTTCTGCGCCAGCGGCCTCGAAGCCGTGAACCTCGCGGCGCAGAAGGTCGCATCCGGCTGGGAGGACCTGGTCATCGCCGGCGGCGTCGAGAGCATGAGCCGCGTGCCGATGGGCTCCGACGGCGGTGCCTGGGCGATGGACCCGGAGACGAACTACGACACCCACTTCGTCCCGCAGGGCATCAGCGCCGACCTCATCGCCACCCTCGAGGGCTTCACCCGCGACGACGTCGACGCCTACGCCGTCGAGTCGCAGACCCGCGCTGCCAAGGCATGGGCCAACGGCTACTTCAACCGCTCGGTGGCTCCGGTCCGCGACCGCAACGGCTTGCTCGTGCTCGACCACGACGAGATGGTCCGGCCCGATACGACGTTGGAGACCCTTGGCCGGCTGAACCCGAGCTTCGCCACCATCGGCGAGATGGGCGGGTTCGACGCGGTCGCGCTGCAGCGCTACCACTGGCTCGAGGGCATCGAGCACGTGCACCACGCCGGCAACAGCTCCGGCATCGTCGACGGTGCCACCGTGCTGCTGGTCGGCAGCGAGGCGGTCGGCTCCGAACTCGGCCTCACCCCGAGGGCTCGGATCCTGTCCACCGCGGTCACCGGCGAGGAGCCGACGATCATGCTCACCGGCCCGGCTCCGGCGTCCCGCAAGGCGCTCGCCAAGGCCGGCCTCACCGTCGAAGACCTCGACCTGGTCGAGATCAACGAGGCGTTCGCCGCCGTCGTCCTGCGCTTCATCAAGGACCTCGGCCTGCCGGCGGACAAGGTCAACGTCAACGGCGGAGCGATCGCCATGGGCCACCCGCTCGGCGCCACCGGCGGGATGATCCTCGGCACCCTCGTCGACGAGCTCGAACGACGCGACCTGCGCTACGGCCTCGCAACGCTGTGCGTCGGCGGCGGCATGGGCATCGCGACCGTCGTTGAACGACTCTGACGCCGGTCATCGAGCGTCTCTGACCGGTTTCGCGCCGGCCTCTTCTTCCCGACCTTTCAGGAGTTTCGAACACATGAGCCACCCGCTGGCCACCCCGTCCGTCCCGTCCGATGATCTCTTCGACCGAACGCAGTCGCCCGTCCGCTACGAGCGCGGCGACGATGACATCGTCGTCCTGACTCTCGACGACCCGAGCGCATCGGCCAACACCCTGAACGCGGCCTACGTCGAGGCGATGGACGCCGCGATCGACCGGCTCGAAGCCGAGTCCGCGGAGCTCGCCGGCGTCATCGTCACCTCGGCGAAGAAGACCTTCTTCGCCGGTGCCAACCTCGACGACCTGATGAAAGCCACCAAGGCCGACGCCCAGGCCCTGTACGACGAGAGCACCCGCGTGAAGGCGCAGCTTCGCCGGCTGGAAAAGCTCGGCAAGCCGGTCGTCGCCGCCATCAACGGCGCCGCGATGGGTGGAGGGCTCGAGATCACCCTCGCCTGCCATCACCGGATCATCGCCGACGTCCCCGGCGCGAAGGTCGGCCTGCCCGAGGTCAAGCTCGGCCTGCTGCCGGGCGGCGGTGGCGTCGCTCGCGTGACCCGGATGCTCGGCATCGCCGACGGCGTGATGAAGGTGCTCGGGCAGGGCACCGAGTTCCGGCCGCAGAAGGCCAAGGACGCAGGTCTCGTGCACGAGGTCGTCGGTTCGATCGAGGAACTGGTCCCCGCCGCCAAGGCCTGGATCGCCGCCAACCCGACCGCGGTCCAGCCCTGGGACGTGAAGGGTTACAAGATCCCGGGCGGTACCCCGTCGACCCCGGCGCTCGCGCAGATGCTCCCGGCGTTCCCGGCGAACCTCCGCAAGCAGCTGAAGGGCGCCCCGATGCCCGCGCCGCACCACATATTGTGCGCCGCCGTCGAGGGCGCGGCCGTCGACATCGATACCGCGTTCGACATCGAGAGCCGGTACTTCGTCGACCTCGCCACCGGCCAGGTCGCGAAGAACATGACCCAGGCGTTCTTCTTCGACCTGCAGGCGATCAACAGCGGCGCGAGCCGGCCGAACGGGCAGCCGAAGTGGACGGCCACGAAGGCCGCCGTGCTCGGCGCCGGGATGATGGGCGCCGGCATCGCCTACTCGCTGGCCAAGGTGGGCGTCGACGTCGTGCTCAAGGACGTGTCGGTCGAGGCGGCCGAAAAGGGCAAGGCGTACTCGCAGAAGCTGCTGGAGAAGGCCGTTGCGAGGGGCCGCAGCACCCAGGAGAAGGCGGACGCGCTGCTCGCTCGCATCACACCCACCGCCGAGTACTCCGACCTCACCGGCTGCGACCTCGTGATCGAAGCCGTCTTCGAGGATCCCAGCCTCAAGAAGTCGGTGTTCGCCGAGGCCCAGAAGTACGTCAACGCGGACGCGCTGCTCTGCTCCAACACGTCGACGCTGCCGATCACCGACCTCGCCACCGGTGTGAGCCGCCGGGACGACTTCGTCGGGCTGCACTTCTTCTCCCCGGTCGACAAGATGCCGCTGGTCGAGATCGTCCGGGGCGGCGAGACCGGTGACGCGGCGCTCGCGAAGGCTTTCGACGTCGTCCGGCAGATCCAGAAGACGCCGATCGTCGTCGCCGACAGCCGGGGGTTCTTCACCAGCCGGGTCATCGGCACGATGATCACCGAGGCGCTCGCCCTGCTCGCCGAGGGCCTGCACCCGGCCAGCGTCGAACAGGCCGGGAGCCAGGCCGGGTACCCGGCGCCGCCCCTGCAGCTGCTCGACGAGCTGACGCTCACGCTTCCGCGGAAGATCCGCGAGGAGACGAGAACGGCGATCGAGGCGGCCGGCGGCACGTTCCCCGACCATCCCGGCAACGCCGTGCTCGACCGGATGGTCGAGGAGTTCGGGCGCTTGGGCCGCAGCTCGGGAGCCGGCTTCTACGACTACGTCGACGGCAAGCGGACCAAGCTCTGGCCTGGCCTGGTCGAGCACTTCGGTTCGTCCCCGACCGCGGTCCCGTTCCGCGACGCCCAGGAGCGCATGTTGTTCGCCGAGGCGCTCGAGACGGTGAAGTGCTTCGACGAGGGCATCCTCACCACCAGCGCCGACGCCAATATCGGGTCGATCTTCGGTATCGGCTTCCCGGCCTGGACCGGCGGCGTCCGCCAGTACATCGAGCAGTACGACGGCGGCGTCGCGGGTTTCGTCGCCCGGGCGGACGAGCTCGCGGCGGCATACGGCGAGCGCTTCACGCCCCCGGCCTCGCTGCGGCAGCAGGCGGAGAGCAAGCTGGCCGCATGACGCGCGAACCACTCCCCACACATGCTCGAGTGGCGATCGTCGGGAGCGGTTTCGCCGGTCTCGGCTCCGCGATCAAGCTCCAGCAGGAGGGCGAAACCGACTTCGTCGTCCTCGAGCGGGCCGACGACGTCGGCGGCACCTGGCGGGACAACACCTATCCGGGCTGCGCCTGCGACGTGCCGAGCCACCTGTACTCGTTCTCGTTCGCGCCGAACCCGGATTGGTCCCGGAGCTTCTCCCCGCAGCCGGAGATCCAGGCCTACCTGCAGCGGGTGGCCCGGGAGAGCGGGGTACTGCCCAAGACGTACTTCGGTGCCGAGCTGCTCGAAGCGGCCTGGTCCGAGGCCGATCGGCGCTGGTCGCTCCGGACCGTGCGGGGGTCGTTGACCGCCGAGTTCCTCATCCTCGGCAGCGGGTTCCTCAGCGAACCGCGGGTGCCGGACATGCCCGGGCTCGGCAGTTTCGGTGGCCACGTCTTCCACTCGGCGCAGTGGGACGCCGGTTACGACCTCACGGGCAAACGGGTCGGGGTGGTCGGGACCGGCGCGTCGGCGATCCAGTTCGTCCCTCCGGTGGCGGAGCAGGCCGGGCATCTGACGTTGTTCCAACGGACGCCACCGTGGGTGCTGTCGCGTCGGGACAGCGAAATCCGGGAGAGCTCGCGACGGGCCTACCACCGCGTGCCCCTGCTCCGGCAGCTGCGACGCTTCGGGGTGTACGTGTTGCGTGAGGGATACGTCGTCGGCTTTGCGAAGCAGCCGAAGTTGATGGCCCTGTTCGAGAAGCAGGCCCGCCGCCATCTGGCCCAGCAGATCTCCGATCCGGAACTGCGGGCGAAGCTCACGCCGCACTACCGGCTCGGCTGCAAGCGGGTGCTGCTGAGTAACGATTACTACCCGGCGCTGGAGCGGCCGAATGTCGACGTCGAGACCGGGCGCATCGTCGAGATCACGCCGGCCGGTGTACTCACCGAAGCTACCGACGGCAGCCGCGTCGAGCACCCGCTGGACGTGCTGATCTTCGGCACCGGCTTCCACGTCACCGACCCGCCAATCGCGGACCGGGTCCGCGGCCGCGATGGCAACACGCTGGCGGAGCACTGGAAGAACACCGGGATGAGCGCGCTGCACGGGCTGACCGTCGAGGGCTTCCCGAACATGTTCATGCTGGTCGGCCCCAACACCGGCCTCGGACACACCTCGATCGTCTTCATGATCGAGGCCCAGCTGCAGTTCGTCCTCGACGCCCTGCGGACTATGCGCCGCCAGGGCCTCGCGACGATCGAGCCGCGACCCGAAGCGCAGCGCCACTACAACGAGAAGATCCAGAAGTCGTTGGAGGGGACGGTGTGGAACAGCGGCGGCTGCGCCAGCTGGTACCTCGACGAACACGGTCGCAACACCACGCTCTGGCCGACCTTCACGTTCACCTTCCGACGGCAACTTCGGAAGGTCGACGAGAAGGAGTTCACGCTGAGTCGTTAGCCCGCTTTCTCGGCTGCTTCGCGGGCGCGCTCGAGTCGGCGTCGCGCTTCGTCGGCCCGATGCTCGGCGTGGGATCGGGCCCGCTGCCTCTCTCGGACGGTGTTCGCGGCGGTCACGGCGTCGGACTGGGCCTGGTCGAGCTGCTCGCTCAGCTCGACGATCCGCTGCTGTGCCTCGTCCCGGCCGGACTCGGCCCGTTCGTGGTCGGAAATCGCCTGGTCCCGTTCGGATGCGGCCCGCTCCACGTCGGCTTCGGCGTCGCGGAGCGCCTGCTCGGCGGCGCGGCGGGCCTCCTCGCGCTTGCGTCTCGCCTCGGGATCCGCCTTCAGCTTCGTGGCGGGCTTCGTCGACGTCGACGTCGACGTCGGCCTCGGCGTGGGCTTTGGCTGCGGCGCGGAGGACGTCGGTGCTGCTCCGAGACCGGCATAGCTCAACGCCGTCTCCAGCCGCCCGGCCCGTACCAGCTCGGCTGATCGTGGGTCGGCGAGGGCCGCGTCGAGTGTCGCCTCCAGCTCCCGCTCGACGGCATCGCTGACCGTGCCGCCCTCGGCGATGGCGAGCTTGCGCGCCTCGCCGACGATGGAGGCGATGACCCGGTGCCGCTGGGTGGAGAGGGCGCGGAGCTCCGGCCCGGACAGGGTCTCCTGGGCCGAGCGCAACGCGTCGGCGAGTTCCAGGAGCTGGTCGACGAGGTCAGGCCGCGTGCGGACCAGCAGGTTCACCACCCAGGCGCCCGTGCTCGGCCGCCGCAGCGCACCGATCGCCGACGCGAGGTCCCGGTCGCCGGAGGAACGGGCCTGTTTGGCTCGCTGATTGCGGGTTCCGGTGAAGTCCTGTGGCGGCAGCGCGTAGAGCTCGTCGGCGACGGTCTCGAGGTCCACGCGACGAGTGTGACCCGGTCAGCCAGCAGAATGGGTGAGTGCCCGTCTCCGTCAGTGCCCTCAGCCTCTCCGATCCCCTGACTTTGCGCTGCGGACTGACCCTGCCCAACCGCATCGTGAAGGCGGCGATGACGGAGGCGCTCGCCGACGCGGACAACAACGCGACGCCGCGGCTCGACCGGCTGTACGCGAGCTTCGCGGCCGGCGGGCCCGGCATGCTGCTGACCGGGAACATCATGGTCGACCGGCGGCATCTCGAACGGGCCCGCAACGTCGTCGCCGACGAGGCCACCGACCGGGCCGCCCTTCGCCGGTACGCCGCGTCCTGCGCGGACGTCCCCACCGTCGTGCAGCTGAGCCACCCGGGCCGGCAGACGAACCGGATGGTGCAGACCCGGCCGGTCGCGCCGAGCCGTGGGCCGGCGGTCGGGATGGCCGGGATGTTCGCGCGGCCACGCGCGCTGACGATCACCGAGATCGCCGATCTGCGGCGCCGGTTCGTGCGGGCGGCGGAGATGGTCGTGGACGCCGGCTTCTCCGGCGTCCAGGTGCACGCCGCGCACGGCTACCTGCTCAGTTCGTTCCTGTCCCCGGAGCACAACCAGCGCCACGACGACTACGGCGTCGACCGGTTCGGCCGGGCCCGCCTGCTGCTCGAGATCGTGAGCGATCTGCGGGACGCGCTGCCGGCGCACGCGGCAGTCGGCGTGAAGCTCAACAGTCGCGACGGCTACGAGACGAACCAGGAGGCGGTCGACGCCCTCGTCGACATCGCGGGGTGGCTGGACACCGCAGGCGCCGACTTCCTCGAGGTCTCCGGCGGCAGCTACGAATCACCCGCGCTGCTCGGCCTCGACCGACCCGCCGACGGCAACGGTCCCGAAACGGGGGAGGCGTACTTCGCCGACGCTGCCGCGGCGGTGGCGCGGTCCGCCGAGCTGCCCGTGCTGCTCACCGGCGGCTTTCGCACCCGCGCTGCGATGGAGGGCACGCTCCGGTCCGGCACCGCCGCGATGATCGGGATCGGCCGGCCGCTCGCCGTTGATCCGTCGCTGGCCCGCCGGCTTCTCGCCGGTGAGGTCGACGAGCTGCCCCGCCCAGCTCCGCTCATCGGAGGACCACGACAGCTGAAGAAGCTGTTGGGCGGGGCCGCGAACAGTGGCTGGCACCGGTTCCAGCTGGAGCGGCACGGCGCCGGTCGGGCACCGCTCGCCCAGCTACCGGCAGCTCTCGCCGTCGCGGACTACGTCATCCGCGACGGCGCTCAGGCCCTGCTGGCCCGCCGTCGGCGATTCGCGACCGCCGACTGGGTGGACGGGGACGGGCGAGGGTGAGCCGTCCCTAGGGACGGGAGTCGGAGTCCCTGGCCGGGCGACGCGCCCAGGCAGTCGGCGAGTGCCGCGCCGGGCATCGGGCGGGCGTAGTAGTAGCCCTGGGACATCTCACAGCCGATGGACACCATCTCGTCCCGCTGCGCCACCGTCTCGACGCCCTCGGCGATCACGTTCAAGCCGAGGCCGTGCGCCAGGTGGGTGATGGCGGCCGGCATCGGGCTGCCTCCCGGCTTGAGCAGGATGTTCGCGATGAAGCCCTGGTCGATCTTCACGATGTCCACCGGGAACTGCTCCAGATAGCTGAGTGAGGAGTAGCCGGTTCCGAAATCGTCGAGGGCGAGGCGGACCCCGAGCTTCTTGAGCGCGCCGAGCACGCTCATCGTCCGGTCGTTGTCCTCGATGAAGATGCTCTCGGTCATCTCCAGCGTGAGCGCTGCCGGATCCATGCCGGTGCGCTCCAGCACATCGTCCACGGTCGAGGCGAAGTCAGGTGCCAGCAGCTGCCGTGGCGAGACGTTGACCGCCAGCGTCAGCGGCGATTCGGGATGCTGGCGCCGCCAGGTCTCCCGGTCGCGGCAGCTCCGTTCCAGCACCCACTCGCCGACCTGGACGATCAGGCCGTTCTGCTCGGCGATCTCCACCATGGTCGTGGTCCTGATCGGTTCGCGAAGCGGATCGTTCCACCGCAGCAGGGCCTCGACTCCCGTGATGAGGCCGTCCGAGGTCTGGACGATCGGCTGGTAGGCGACGTCGAGCCGCTCTCCGGCGAATGCGGCGGCGAGGTCGGCCGCGATGTGGAAGCGGTCGCTGCTCAGCAGTGCTTCGCGCAGATCGATGATCGCGTGGGAGGCCCCGCCGCGGCGTTTGGCCTGGTACATGGCGATGTCGGCGTTGACCACCAGCTGGTCGGAGACGTCCTCCCCCGGCCCGGCGAAAGCCAGTCCGACGCTCGCGGTGATGTGCAGCGAACCGTGCCGCACCGGGAACGGTTCGACGAACGCATGGTCGATCCGGGCTTCCAGCACACCTCGTTGCACGACTCCTTGACCGGGCTGCCGAACCGGGCGCTGC
>DATITC010000123.1:0-5269 GCA_035468175.1 Frankiaceae bacterium
GGGGCCGGCGACAACCCGTTCCTGCTCGACTCACCGCGCCCGCGGCTCGCGCTGTCGGACTACATCTATCGCGAGCTGCGGTACCGCACGCTGACCAATAGCGACCCCGTCGAGGCCGAGCGGCTGCTCGGCCTCGCAGAACAGGCAGTCGGGCAGCACTGGGCCGTCTACGAGGAGATGGCGGACCGCGGCGCGCACCGCTTCCCGAGCGACGCGCGCAAGGAGCCGTGATGCAGCTCGCGACCCGCTACATGGGGCTTGCGCTGCGCAACCCGCTGGTCGCGTCGCCCTCCCCGCTGTCGAGGACGGTGGCCGGGGTCCGTCGGCTCGCCGACGCCGGGGTCGGAGCGGTGGTGCTGTACTCCCTATTCGAGGAGCAGGTGCGCCGAGAAGAGGCGGAGAACGCGCGGCTCGCCGGCCAGGGCGCGGAAAGCTTCTCCGAGGCCTTGTCGTACTTCCCGGACGTCGTCGAGTCCGACCACGGCCCGCGCCCTTACCTGAGCCTGCTGGAGCGGTCCGCCGCGGCGGTCGACGTGCCGGTGATCGGCAGCCTCAACGGCATCACGCCCGGAGGTTGGACCGGCTACGCCAAGGCGATGCAGGATGCCGGCGCCGCGGCGATCGAACTGAACATCACCTACCTCCCCGGCGACCCGCACATTTCCGGACGCGACGTCGAGCAGCGCCACCTCGACGTCCTGGCACGGGTCAGGGACGCCGTAACGGTGCCGGTCGCGGTCAAGCTCAGCCCGCACTTCAGCTCCATGGGCGAGATGGCGCTCCGGCTGGACGAGGCGGGTGCGGACGCGCTGGTGCTCTTCAACCGGTTCCTGCAGCCCGACATCGACCCCGAGACCATGTCCGTGGTGCCGAGGGTGCACCTGTCCAGTCCGGCCGAGGCCCGGCTTCCCCGAACCTGGATCACCTTGCTGCGCGGACGGGTACGCGCCTCGCTGGCGGCCACGACCGGGGTCGAGGATCCGGCCGACGTCGTCAGGTTCCTGCTGGCCGGAGCAGACGTCGTCATGACCACGTCGGCGTTGCTGCGCCACGGCCCCGAGTACGCCAGCGTGCTCCTCACCGGACTCTCGGACTGGCTGCGACGCAAAGGCTTCGCGACGGTCGACGAGGTCCGCGGGATGCTGTCCGTGCCGGCCGACACCGACCAGACCGCCCGTGAGCGCGCCGGCTACGTCACCGCGCTGCAGCAGGCGAACAGCGGGATCTACGACCCCTGAAACCGACCCCTGAACGCTGACCCATGAACCCCGGGACGATCACGGCAGCCGCAGGACCAATGCCCCTGGTGGCGGTGACGGGCTCGCGGCCTCATGGTCGAGGCGACGGGCAAGGGAGGCGACGATGTCACAGTCAGCACACGAATCGTTCCGCGCGGCGCGCGATTTCCTGCTCGCCCATCGGGAGGGATACTCCAGCACCTACGAGGATTTCAGATGGCCGCAGCTGACCGAGTTCAACTGGGCCTTCGACTGGTTCGATGAGATCGCGCGCGGCAATGATCGACCCGCGCTCTGGATCGTCGAGGAGGACGGATCCGAGCAACGGGTGTCGTTCGCCGAACTGTCCGCGCGGTCGGCACAGGTGGCCGGATGGCTACGCGCACAGGGCGTCGCCCGGCACGACCGAGTGCTCCTGATGCTCGGGAACCAGCTCGAGCTGTGGGAGGTGCTCCTCGCCGCGATGAAGATCGGTGCGGTCGTCAGTCCGGCGACGACGCTGCTGCACTCCGCCGATCTGGCCGACCGCATCGAGCGGGGAGGCCTGGACCACGTGATCGCGGGTTCTGCCGACACCGGCAAGTTCCGCGAGGTGCCCGGCGAGTACACCCGTATCGCGGTCGGAGATCCGGTCGACGGGTGGCTGGCCTACGGAGACGCGGCCGCCTGGGATCAGCCGTTCATCCCGGACGGGGCAACCGCGGCCTCGGAAACCATGCTCCTCTACTTCACCTCCGGCACGACGGCCAGGCCCAAGCTGGTCGAGCACACCCACGAGTCCTATCCGGTCGGGCACCTGTCGACGGTGTACTGGCTCGGCCTGCAACCCGGGGACGTACACCTCAACGTCTCCTCGCCCGGGTGGGCCAAGCACGCGTGGAGCAATGTCTTCGCCCCCTGGATCGGCGAGGCGACCGTGCTGGTCTTCAACTACGCCCGCTTCTCCGCCCCACGTTTGCTGGACGTGCTCCAGCGCTGCGGCGTGACGACGTTCTGTGCACCGCCGACAGTCTGGCGGCTGCTCATCCAGGAGGATCTCCGCTCGTGGCACCTGCCGCTACGAGAGGTGGTCGGAGCCGGGGAGCCGCTCAACCCGGAGATCATCGAACAGGTGAAGTCCGCCTGGGGGCTGACGCTGCGCGACGGATACGGGCAGACTGAGACCACGGCGGTGATCGGCAACCCCCCGGGCGAGACGGTCAAGCCCGGCTCGATGGGCCGCCCGCTGCCGGGGTACCGGGTCGCGCTCGTCGAACCGAGCACCGGCCGGCCGGGTGACGAGGGCGAGATCTGTCTCGACCTGTCCGAGCGGCCGACCGGTCTGATGGTCGGCTACCAGGACGACGAAGAACTGACCGCCGAGGTCATGCGCAACGGCTACTACCACACCGGTGACCTGGCCGTCCGCGACGCGGACGGCTACATCACCTACGTGGGCCGGACCGACGACGTGTTCAAGTCGAGCGACTACCGGATCTCCCCGTTCGAGCTGGAGAGCGTCCTGATCGAGCACGAGGCTGTCGCGGAGGCCGCCGTCGTCGCCGCGCCCGACCCGCTGCGGCTCGCTGTACCCAAGGGATACGTCACCCTTGCCCCCGGGTATGAGCCGTCGCGCGAAACGGCGCTGTCGATCCTGGTTCATGCCCAGCAGCACCTCGCCCCCTACAAGCGTGTCCGCCGGCTGGAGTTCGGCGAGCTCCCAAAGACCATCTCGGGAAAGATTCGTCGGGTGCGGCTGCGTGAGCAGCATCCGGACGCCGGCGGCGGCGAGTTCCGGGAGGAAGACTTCCCCGAGCTGAAGGCGGGGCGACCGGCGAACCCATGACCGTCAACCGGCCTGGTGCTCGTCGTCGGCGACCAGCTCGCCGTCTCCGGCCCTTGCGACCGCGTCCTCTCGTCCGCGCGGACGAGACAGACCGCATCGAGGCCGGGCCGGGTCGGCGGCTGGCATCGGCCGGTCTCAGTGCCGCCTGATCCGTCTCAGCTCAAGGGCCCGAACCGCGGCCGGTGGGAGCTCCCGATCTGCGTGCACTCGTCGGGGCCGCCCAGGACGTTCGATCTTGAGAACGACGATGTTCTGACCGAGTTCTACGAAGATCGTGCTGACGAACGGCGACTTGGAGGACGTGCCTCTCCGGACTTGCCCGCCTGGTGCTGGCCGCTGTAGCCGGTCGCGACCTGGCGCTGGCAGGAGGCGGCGCGATGCTGGCACACGACCTGGTCGATCGACCGACGCGGACCTCGACCTGTTCACACCGCGACCGGAGGAACTCGCGGATGCGGTCGAAGCAGCCGTGGATGCGCTCAGGACGAATGGCTACACCGTTGTCGTCCGCCGGGCTGAGGCCACCTTCCATGCGCTCGCCATTACGACGCCCGTCGTATCTTCTTCACCACGGAGGTGCCTCTCCCGTAGGACAAGCACAGGCTTCGACACCGGTGATCTTTTTTGCGGGACAGGCACTTTCCTTGTCTCACACGCCGACCGCCACACGCCTAGCTGCGGATCTGGGTCAGATCGGGGGCGGTCTACCTCGAGCCCACGCTTCGTGACGCTTGAGGTGCGTCGTCCGGGTGTCCCGCTGACCGTCGCGGGACACATGCAAGCGGCCGAAGCGACCGGCCCCGAGGGTCGGACCCAAACAAGGCCGAAGGTCCTGTACGCAGCCGCCGTGTTCCGACTGACACTGTTGGCGACCTGCGCTGTACCCGTCGAGCCCACCTGCGTCGAAGCGCGTATTCCTCGCAAGACGACGGAAGGAGGCCCCGTGAATCGCATCTTCGGCACAATCGAGATCGACGCCGTAGACGGGGTGATCACTTTGCGGTGCCTGATAGATGGGGCAGAACTTGTGATCGACTGGTCGGCACCTCGACTGTTCGACGAACGCACGCTCGCCTTCTACGAGACGCACAGCCCTAGTGCCCACTCCGCAGGCACAGACTGTCGCCACGGACACACTTCATTCCCCCGTACCCCAGAGCGATCCGAGCGCCGCCGGCCGTCAGGGCAATCCTGACAGCAGGGCCTTGCCACTGCCCGGCGGCCAGCCGGAAACCGGCACAACCCGGCCGGACCGACGGCGGAGCCCCCCTGGTCCTCGTAGGGGCCCCGGTGCAGACGGCCAAGCCGCCGACGATGGACGACCTTGAACAACCGCATCCCGACCCGCTGGTGACACCTACAGGACGGGACTCGGCAGTGCCAGCAGAACGGGTCCTCGTGGGGCGTGGTGACCGTTCAGCCGAGCCCGGCCGAGCGACGGATCTGGGTCAACTCGCCACCGCGTGGTCGGGCCGCGTACTCCCGCTCGAACCGTGCGACCGCTAGCCGCTCCTGCTCCAGCTTCGTGACCGTGTCCCGGACTGCTTGCGCTGCGTTCTGCCGTGCTTTCAAGGAGCCGTCGACAACCTGGACGGGACTCCACCAAGAAGGCGTCATCGTGATACCCCTCTAGAGAACCGATGGGCAAGTCACTGCTGACGCGGGCAGAGTAGGCCGAGCTGCAGGACCTCGCAACCCTTCGGCGGTTGGTCAAATGCCGGGTGCCGTCCTGGCGCCGTTCGATCTCGAGCACCCCGGCGGCGGTGAGTTCGCGGAGGGCGCGGTCGACGGTGTCGACCGACTTCCGGAGCCGACGGCCCAGCAGCGCCCGGCCAAGGTGTCGAGGATCCCGCCGCGGTTCAGCTACGGCGCACCACCCAGCGCAGCTTCCGCGGCCGGCCGGTACCGGCGGCCTCGCTCACAGTTTGCTAGCAGCCGCCACGGCACCACCCGCTTCCTGGCCGAATTTCTTACCGCGACGGGCAGGCGCATGCTGCTCCGGCTGAGCGGCGGCTAAGGGTGGTCTCGGTCCACCGACCTCCGTTGGGTATGGCCTCTAGCCGAGGCGGTTCTTGCGGCCTTCCCACTCCTTGTCCCGGAGCTTGCGCTTCTGCACCTTGCCCGTGGAGGTCTTAGGGAGCTCGATGAACTCCACCGCGGCGGGCCGCATATAGCCGGAGAGATTCTCTTTGGCGAAGGCAAGAAT
>DATITC010000124.1:0-10570 GCA_035468175.1 Frankiaceae bacterium
TTCTACGGCTCCTACTCCGTCGCCGAGGACGGCGGCCGCTGGCTGCTCACCGAAGGCACGACCGTCCACGGGTGGCAGTACCTCGACGCCGCCCGCCGCGACGTTCCGACCTCCTACTACTCTACGGCCGGTCCCATCGGCCAGGTCTTCAGCACCTACGCCGACGACTCGGCGCTGCAGCACGTCGGCGTCGTCGGACTCGGCGCCGGGACGACCGCCGCTACGGTCGGCCGGGCCAGTCGATGCGTTTCTACGAACTCGACCCGCAGATCGTCGACGTCGCCCGCGACCCGGCCCTGTTCAGCTACCTGTCCGACAGCAGAGCGACCGTCTCCAAGCAGACCGGGGACGGCCGCCTGCTGCTCGCCCGGGAACCAGCCGGCTCAACCGGGCTCCTCGTCCTGGACGCCTTCTCCTCCGACGCGATCCCCACCCACCTGCTGACAGCGGAGGCGTTCCGCGGCTACACCCGCGTCCTCCAGCCGGACGGCTTGATCGCCGTACACATCACCAACCGTGTCCTCGACCTGGCACCTGTGCTCGCCGGGGCGGCGAAGCAGGCCGGGATGACCGCGGTGATCCGGGATGACCTAACGCCGGCGGCGAAGGGTGACGCTCGGTCTCCGTCGCGCTGGGTCGTTCTGGCACGGCAAGGATCCCGACTCGATCCGCTTCGCCGGCTGCCGGGCTGGCGTCCGCTGCCGACGAGCCCGTCGGTCGGCTGGACCGACGACTACTCCAGCGTCGTCCCGCTGATCAGCCGCTCCGGCGGTCGCTGAGCTCCGTCGGCCTGCTCCGTCACGTGCGCACCACCAGGTCGGCGGCGGCCGCGGTGGCGGCGATGCGCTCCGCGTTCGGCTGGTCGACCGAGGCCACCCACGCCCGAGCCTGCTCGGGGGACTTGCCGAACTGCACGTGCCGGGCGGTCAGCCGCTCGATCCGCACCGACTCGGGAGGCGTCAGGTACCAGACCTCATCCAGGAAGTCCCGGCCGGCCCGCCACGGCGGTTGGTCCAGCAGCAGATAGTTGCCCTCGACGAGCACGTAGCGGACCTGCTGCGCGATCGGGATGGAGCCGGCGACCGGCTCCTCCAGCCGCCGGTCGAAGGCGGGTGCGTAGACACACGGCTCATCGGCGGCGGCGAGGCGACGCAGCAGCGCGACGAAGCCGCCTGCGTCGAACGTCTCCGCCGCACCCTTCCTGCCCGCGAGCCCGAGCCGCCGCAGCTCGGCGTTGGCCAGGTGGAAGCCGTCCATCGGCACGGCGACCGCGTCCGCGCCGAGTGCGTCGACCAGCCCAGCAGCGACAGTCGACTTACCGGAGCCGGGCGCTCCCGCGATGCCGACCACCACCCGCCGGCGACCGGCCGCGAGCCGGGTGATCCGGGCGAGCAGATCGCCGGGCCCACCGAAGCGATCACCAGTCATGCGCGAGCCGTACCCGATAACCGCGACGACCCGCCACAGTTGCCCGGCAGGGCATCGAGGCGATGGTCGCGGGAGGGAAGCTGGTGCCTGATCAGCTTCCCTCCGCCCCTTCGGTCGCGTAGGGAGTCGACCCGCCGTAGACGCTGGCCAACATCGGCCCGAGGTCGTTCGACACCGATGCCACCGCGTCGAGTGCGTGCCGCAGCGAACCACGACCCAACGCCTCGGGGTGCACCACCGCCGACACCCGCACCAGCCCGCCGTCCCACGCGGCGGAGGTGGTGCGCGCCCGGCTGTTCACGTCGTTCAGCTCCCGCAGCAAGCCGGCGCTGCGCTTCACGTCGACCACCGCGTGCCCGAACACCCGAACGAGGATCGGCGTCTGAGCGTCGACGCGGACCCAGCAGGCGGCCACGCCGGCCCGGAACGGGTAGTCACCGTCCTCGTCGACGGGTGCCCGGCAGACATCCCAGATGTCCTGCAGACACCGCTCCACGTGCGACCGCACCAAGTGCTCCATGGTCCCCTCACCGATCCCGTCCGTCGGGATGCAGTGTCTGACGAGGGTCCGACAAAATTGGGGGGTCGACGGTGTGGCGGCTTGACGTCGACGGGTGGGACTGGTCAGACCGGGAGCTCACCCGGGGCACCGGCCCGCTGCCACTGTCCGGCGGCGCGGAGAAGGGGCATCCCGCGATCGACGCTGGCCTTCTCGACCAAGCTCACGATCTGCTCCTGGTGCACACGCGGTACCCGCACGACGCCGTCGGGCCGCAGGCGGTAGCCGCCACCACCGTCGGGCAGCACGCGGGCGCACAGCAACGAGCCCACCGCGGCGCGGTCCGAGAGGGAGTCGCCGATCTCGACGGGAGCGTCCGTCCGCAGGTCGCGGAGCTGAGTCCGGCCGTCGAGCAGTGCCTCCACCTGGTACACCGACCGCGGCACCTCGACCCAGGTCGCGACCAACGCCCGCTCGTCGTCGGGCAGCAACGCGCCGCGCTCGGCCAGAAAGCGCTTCTCCCACCCGAACTCGTGCAGCACGACGTCGAACACCAGCGGATGGATCAGCGCCGCCCGCCGGCTCCCGGCGTCGGCGGAGGCGAACTCTCTCGCCGCTGCCTCCAGGTCGTGGTAGACGGAGCCACCTCGACGCGCGAGGTAGGCCAGCGGCTTGTTCTGGACCCATGCGAAGCGGTCGGCCAGCGCCGGCACGTCCGCGATCCGGAGGTGACAGACCTTGTACTTGCGACCGGAACCGCACCAACAGGGGTCGTTCCGTGCCAGCAGCGGCCGTACGGCGGATGCCGCGCTGGGCAATACCTCCAGGTCCGCCGAGCTGATCAGGCCGGCGCGATTCCAGGTCACGCGCGCGTCGGCGGCCTGACCGTGGTCGGAGAGCGTCCAGGCGAGTCGGTCGGCGGCGGCTTCATCCCTCGGATCGGCGGCGACCGCCTCACGCAGCAGGTCGAGGGCCTGCAGCGGTTCGCCGGCCCGTTCGGCGGCGAGCGCTGCCAGCATCGCGGCGGCCACCTTGTGTGCGGACCGGGAGGCAGCGCGCCGGAGTCGATCGGCAAACGTACGGACCAGAGCCGGCGCGTCGGGAACGCGCTCGAGCAGAAGTGCGTCGCCGACCAGTGAGCGCATCTCTTCGTCCGACAGCACCTCGAGCACCTCACGAAGGACCGGAAGGTCAACGGGCTTACCCTCGATCAGCTGGATGAACGCATCGACAACGCTGAGTGCGGCACGGAAGTCCGCACCCTCGTGGCCGAACTCGTGGCTGAGCCGAGCCATGCAGCCGAACAGGTAGTCCGCGCGCCACATCTCCGGGGTGTGCGCCACCTGGTCGCCGCGTAACTCCAAGCCCGCACGGCTTACCAGCGCTCCTAAGGGCGGGCGCGGGCTGCCGAACCAGTCCGGGTCGCGGGCGAGCAAGCCGAGCACGAGATGGCTCAGCGGCGTGGGCAGGTCATCCGCCGCCGCGTGGAGGTCGTAGACGGCTCGGACCTCGGCAGCGGCCGCCCCGACGTCCCCAACCGCCCCGACGTCCCCGACGTCCCCGACGTCCCCGAGGTCCCCGACGTCCTCGACGTCCCGTGCCGCGGCCGACACCTCGATGCGCCCCTTCGTGACCGTGAGCGCGACGTGGTCGCCGAGGCCCGCGAGCCACGGCTCGTCGGCGACGAGTTGCTCGACCCCATCGACGAACTCCCGCTCGAGCTCGACACCTGACGTCGTCCGCAGGTCGTCGCCGAGGTAGTTCAGGGCAACGAGGTCCGGGAGCACCGGCAAGGCGTTGTCGCCGGCACGTCGGGTCGTGAAGGTGGCTCCAGCGATCTCGACCAGCGGCGACACCACGGTGTCGCCCATCGCGGTGAGGATCACCTCGACGAGGTCGCGATCCGCGAGGTCCTCGAACACCGTGTCGAGAGCGCGCTCGGCGGCGGGGAGTGTCAGCTCCAGACCCACCGCCGCGGCGACCTCCCGGAACAGCTCGTCGTACTCGACCGGCCCTGCGGTCAACGCCTCGAGGAAGGCTGTTCGAATGTCGCCGCTCGGCGCCATCGGCAGCTGGTCGAGGCTGGCGACGTAGTCGGACAGATCGGTGGCTGTGCCGGCGACGAGCCGCTCCAGGCTGGGCATGAGGACCTGGGCGATCTCGTCGAACATCTCCTCCCGATCGAGACCGGCGGACTCCATCCGGCGCACAGCCGCCCATACCTGCGGCGGATCGTCCAGCAGGATCTGCCGGGCGATCACGCCGTCGACGATGGTGCGCAGGTCCCGCTCGCCGAACGCGTCGGCACCGAACTCGTCCGCACCCAACTCGGCGCCGAACTCGTCGTCCGGATCAGGGTCATCGTCCTCGAACTCGTCGAGGGTGTCCTGGAACGCCGCACCGACCGCCTCGACGGTCGCCTCAGACGCATCGTCGAGGTCGAGCTCCGTGAGCGCGCTGGGCAAGCCGTCCGGGAAGAGGAACGCGAGACGGTCAGGCTGCATGGCGACAACCTACAAAGAGAGCTCCTTAACCCGCCTCTCGGTCCACCGGTCCCATCGCGGCTCCGCAGCTGCGGGTATATGGTTCTGCTCGTGCCGCAGTTTCGGATTCGCGACGCCGCCAGCCTGCTCGGCGTCAGCGACGACTCGGTGCGGCGCTGGATCGATTCCGGGGCGCTGAGCTCGACGAAGGACGACGGTGGCCGGCTCGTCGTGGACGGCGCCGAGCTGGCCGAGTTCGCCCGCACCCACGCAGCCACTCCGGCCGATCCGTCCGGCGTCGGCCGCTCGGCGCGCAACCGCTTCGTCGGCCTGGTCACCCGCGTGGTGGTCGACGGAGTGATGGGTCAGGTCGAGATGCAGTGCGGACCCAACACCGTCGTGTCGCTGATGAGCGCCGACGCCGTCCGCGAACTGGCCCTCGAGCCAGGCACCCTCGCCGTCGCCGTCATCAAGGCCACCACCGTCATCGTCGAGACCCCGGGGGGGACGTCGTGAGGCGACTCGCCGCTCTCCTGTTCGGTGCCGCCCTCGTGGCCGGGTGCGGCGGATCGACCGCCAATGGATCGAACGGTGGGAGCTCCACCGAAGGCTCCGGCACGCTTACCGTGTTCGCCGCCGCGTCGTTGCAGAAGACGTTCACGACGCTCGGTCAGCAATTCGAGCAGCAACACCCCGGCACCAAGGTCACCTTCAGCTTCGCGGGCTCGTCCGACCTCGCCACGCAGATCACCAACGGTGCACCGGCGGACGTGTTCGCGAGCGCGGACCAGAAGAACATGACCAAGGTGACCGACGCGAAACTCGCCGCCGGCACCCCGGCGAACTTCGCCACCAACCTCCTCACCATCGTCGTGCCGCCGTCCAACCCGGCGAAGATCACCAACTTCTCCGACCTCGCGAAACCCGGGGCGAAGGTGGTTCTCTGCGCGGCGCAGGTACCGTGCGGCACCGCATCTCAGAAGGTCGAGCAGCTCACGGGCACCACCATCAAGCCGGTCAGCGAGGAGTCGTCGGTGACCGACGTGCTGACCAAGGTCACCTCCGGCGAAGCGGACGCCGGGCTGGTCTACGTCACCGACGCCAAGGGCGCGGGCAGCGCGGTGCAGGCGATCGACTTCCCCGAGTCCGCGAAGGCCGTGAACACCTATCCCGCAGTCGTGCTGACCGCCAGCAAGCAGCCGCAGCTCGCCCGCCAGTTCGAGGACTACATCACCGGCCCGCAGGGTCAGCAGGTCCTGCATGATGCCGGGTTCGGCGCTCCGTAAGCCGCTGCCCGGACGTACTCGACGCGCCGGCAGCACGGTGCCGGTCTGGATGTTCGTTCCGGCAGTGGTCGGCGGACTGTTCGTGCTGCTGCCGCTCGTGTCGGTGCTGGTTCGGGTGCCGTGGTCCCACGTCGGTGCGCTGCTGACCTCGGAGTCGTCCCGGGCGGCGCTGTGGCTGAGCCTGAAGACAGCGCTCGCCAGCACCGTCCTCTGCGTCGTGTTCGGGGTTCCGATGGCGCTCGTGTTGGCGCGGAGCAACGTGCGCGGGCTGCGGGTGCTCCGGTCGTTCGTACTGCTGCCGCTGGTGCTGCCGCCGGTCGTCGGAGGCATCGCGCTGCTCTACACGTTCGGCCGACAGGGCCTGCTCGGCTCCACGCTGGACGTCCTGGGACTGCAGATCGCGTTCACGACGACCGCGGTGGTGCTCGCACAGACCTTCGTCGCGCTGCCGTTCCTGGTGCTCAGCCTGGAGGGCACGCTGCGCGCCACCGGGCAGCGCTACGAGGCGGTGGCGGCGACGCTAGGCGCACGTCCGACGACGGTGCTGTGGCGGGTGACCCTGCCGCTGGTGCTGCCCGGGGTGCTCTCCGGCGCGGTGCTGTCGTTCGCGCGCGCGCTCGGCGAGTTCGGCGCCACCCTCACGTTCGCCGGCAGCCTGCAGGGCGTCACCCGGACGCTGCCGCTGGAGATCTACCTGCAGCGGGAGATCGACCCCGACGCGGCGGTCGCGCTGTCGCTGCTGCTGGTTGCGGCCGCAGTGGTCATCGTGGTCGTCGTCCGTGGACGAGCCGCGCAGGGGTCGTTGTGAGGGGCTCGTTGTGAGGGGCTCGTTGTGAGGGGGTCGCTGCAGGTCGAAGCCCAGCTGCCCGAGCGGGACTTCGACGTCTCGCTGCAGCTCGAGCCGGGCGAGGTCGTCGCAGTGCTCGGACCCAACGGCGCCGGCAAGTCGACGCTGCTCGGCCTGATCGCCGGCCTGCTGCGCCCCGACTCCGGCCGGATCTGCCTGGACGGCACCGTGCTGGTCGACGGACGCACGTGGACCCCGCCGCACGCGCGGCCCGTCGCCCTGCTCGCCCAGCAGGCGCTGCTCTTCCCGCACCTCACCGTTCGCGAGAACGTCGCCTTCGGGCCACGCAGCCGCTCCCGCGACCGGTCCGCCGCACGAGCCGTCGCCGACGAATGGCTCGACGCGGTCGACGCTCGTGACCTCGCCAGCCGCCGGCCCGCCCAACTCTCCGGCGGCCAGCAGCAGCGGGTGGCGGTGGCGCGGGCGCTCGCCGTCGACCCGCACCTCCTGCTGCTCGACGAGCCGATGGCGGCACTCGATGTCGGCGCCGCGCCGGCCCTGCGCCAACTGCTGCGCCGAGTGCTGTCCGACGGCCGTCGCTCCGCGTTGCTGGTGACGCACGACGTGCTCGACGCGTTGATGCTCGCCGACCGGGTCGTCGTCCTCGAGAGCGGCCGGATCGTCGAGCAGGGCCCGGTCCGGGCGGTCTTCAGTGCTCCGCGGAGTGCGTTCACCGCCCGAATCGCCGGCATCAACCTGCTGGTTGGGAGGGCCACCGAGGGCGGGCTGACCACCCGCGACGGCGGTGAGGTCGTCGGGCGGCCGGACGGCGCGGAACCCGGTGAACCCGCCGTCGCCGTCTTCCATCCCTCCGCCGTCGCGGTGTATCGGGACGCCCCGCACGGGAGTCCGCGGAACAGCCTCGAGGTGGTCGTCGGTGAGCTCGAACCGAGGGGCGACCTCGTGCGCGTGCACGCGACGAGCGGGCTCGCCGCCGACATCACCCTCGGTTCGGTGGCTGACCTGGCGCTCTCTCCGGGTGATCGCGCGGTGTTCACGGTGAAGGCGACGGAGGTCCGGGTGCTGCCGTCGGCACGCTGAGGGTGAAGACGGTTTTCCCGGGCCGCTACATCAAATCGGGTGTCGTCACCACAGCCGATCTGACGTCACCGCCGCGAAAAGGGGTCGGGGCCTCGCCGCAGATCCTGCCCCTGCTCGCGTGCCCCGAGCCCGGGGCAGGCTGAGGGGATGACGCGCACCCTGTCCAAGGACACGCAGCTGTGCATCTCGCTCGCCGGTCGCCCGGGGAACCACGGCACGCGGTTCCACAACGCGCTCTACGACGAGTCGGCGCGGGCGATCGCCTCGATCAACACGATCGTGAACATGGCCGGGCGGCTGCGCGCCTACAACACCGACTATCTGGCCGTCGCCGCTCGCGCGCAACGAACGGACCGGTTCGGCACTTGCCGAGCAGTACGGGTTCCGCTGGGCCCGGAACGTCGGCGACCAGCGACCGGAAATGCTGATCAACGCGACTCCGATCGGGATGGCCGGCGGTCCGGCCGAGGACCAGCTACCCGTCCCCGCCGCGGTGGTCGGCGCCGCCCGCTGCGTGTTCGGATGTGGTGGCGATGCCGGCGGAGACTCCGCTGATCCAGCAGGCGCGGCAGCCTGGCATCCCGGTGATCACCGGCGCCGAGGTCATCGCCCTGCAGGCGGCCGAGCAGTTCGAGCTCTACACCGGTGTCCGACCGACCGACAACCAGGTCCGGCGGGCCTCGGACCAAGCCCGCGGCTGACGGCGTCAGCTGCGCGGCGTCAGACTGCACGGCACAAACTGCACGGCTCAGACCGCGCGGCTCAGACTGAGCCCGAACTCCCCCGCCGCGTCGGTCCACCACGCGACGGGCGCGAGTCCCGCGCTCACCAGCTCGGCCTCGATCCCGTCCCGCCGGAACTTCGTGCTGATCTGGTTGTGCATCTCCTCGCCGGCGCGAAACTCGACCTCCAGGTCGATCGCGGAAACCGTCGCGGTCTGATCGCACCGGGACCGAAGGCCGACCTCGAGCCGTTCGTGCTCTGCGTTCCACCGCGCGACGTGGTCGAAGGAGTCGACGTCGAAGTCCGCGTCGAGTTCGGCGTTGAGAACACGCAGCATGTTGCGGCTGTAGCGCACGCCCACACCCGCGCTGTCGTCGTAGGCGGGCACGATCCGCGCCGGATCCTTCAGCAGGTCGACCCCAAGCAGCAACGTCTCGCCCGGCTCCATCGCGCCGCGAAGCTGCGCGAGGAACGTGGCGCGCTGCTCCGGATCGAGGTTGCCGATGGTGCTTCCGAGAAACGCCACCATCCGCTGCCCGTCGCGGGGAAGCACGGCGAGGTGCCGCTCGAAGTCACCGACGACGGCGTGGATCTGGACGCCGGGGAACAGCGCCACGATCTCGTCCGCGGCTTGGAGCAGGATCGTCTCGTCCACGTCGAAGGGCACGAAGCGCCGGAGCGCGTCGGCGTCGGCGAGCGCGGTAAGCAGGATGCGCGTCTTCTCCGAGGTCCCGGACCCGAGCTCGACGATCGTGTCCGCGCCGCTCAGTCCAGCGATCTCCGCCGCGTGCTCCAGCAGGATCTCGCGCTCGGCCCTCGTCAGGTAGTACTCAGGGAGCCGGGTGACCTCGTCGAACAACCGGCTGCCCTCGGCGTCGTAGAACCACTTCGGGGGCATGCCCTTGCGCTGCCGGCTCAGGCCGTCCAACGCGTCGGCGCGGAGCGAGACGCCGCGGTCGTCGCCGCTGAGGTGTCGGTCGACCGTGACCTGACTGGTTCGGACGGGATCCATGTCGTCTGACTATCGCAGCACTGTGTCCGAACGATGACGGTAAGCCGCTTTTCGGACAACGTTCCCCTTCCGAGTCAACGCCGAGCGCCTTCCGCAGACCACTTCTTGTGGACAGTGGCGGGCTATCAACAGGGTTCCTTGTGGATGGCCGGTGTCTGTCCACAGATTGTGTTTGTGCTGCTCAGAGGGTGTTCGCTGGTGCCAACCGGTGAGATACTCGAACACATGTTCGATAGGTCTTCGGTTCCGGTGTTCGACGTCCACCTTGCCCTGGGGCCACCGTGCCGGGAATCGGTGCTGATGCTGCTCAGTATCGATCCCGAGACGCTGTCGCCGGCCGACTCGGTCGCTGCCGGTATCGGCGCCGAACGTGCCGGGCGGCTGCTCGACGGCCGACAGCTGCGGTTCCTCTCCCAGGCCGCCGGTGGACACCGCCTGGACGGTGACCTCAACGAGGTCGGTCAGGAACTGGCCGCCGCGACGAACCTGTATCCGGTGACCGCGTCGGTCCGGACCGACCTCGGCTGTTCCGCCACCAGACGGCTACCGACGGCGTTGACGCTGCTCGAAGCCGGCGTGCTGACCCAGCGGCACGTCGAGAAACTCGAACAGGCCACCCGGGAGCTGACCGACGAGCAGGCCCGGGCCGTCGACGCCGACGCCGTGCCACCCGGCCCGAAAGGACTCGCCAGCCGGACCGCCACCGCGATCGCCCGGATCGCGCCGGAGCAGGCGAAGAAGAAGACCGAGCAGATCCGGCGGGGCCGGACGGTGCTGCCGTGGTCGGACCCGGCCGAAGGCGTCGCCGGCATCGCGCTGCAAGGACCGTTGGACCAGGTCGCGCAGATCAAAGCCGCGATCGACACCGACGCCCGGCTCCGCCTCGCCGGCGACCCCCGGCTGCTGGAAACCCGCCGGTTCGACGTCCTCTACGACTGGGCCCGCGACCGACTCGGCCTACCCCCCGCCCAGCACCCCGACCGACCCACACCCCCACCCGCGGCACCGGCGGGTGAGGCCGCCGGTCCAGCCGGGTCTGCGGAGCGGGGCCGGTGCGGGTCGTGTGGCCGGTCCGGACCGAACACCATCCCGATCAACGTCACCGTCTCACTCGAGACGCTGCTCGGCCTGTCCGAGCTACCCGGCGATCTCGACGGAGCGCCGATCCCGGCCTCGGTCGCCCGGGAACTCGCCGCCGACGGACGATGGCGCCGCTGGATCGTCGAAGCCTCCACCGGCCGGCTGCTCGAC
>DATITC010000125.1:0-32219 GCA_035468175.1 Frankiaceae bacterium
GTCGAGCAGCCGGCCGGTGGAGGCTTCGACGATCCAGCGGCGCCATCGTCCGTCGGCGGCGAGTTCCCGGGCGACCGAGGCCGGGATCGGCGCTCCGTCGAGATCGCCGGGTAGCTCGGACAGGCCGAGCAGCGTCTCGAGCGACACGGTGACGTTGATCGGGATGGTGTTCGGTCCGGACCGGCCACACGACCCGCACCGGCTGGCCGCACTGCCCGGGTTGGTCGGTGCCGCGGGTGGGGGTGTGGGTCGGTCGGGGTGCTGGGCGGGGGGTAGGCCGAGCCGGTCGCGGGCCCAGTCGTAGAGGACGTCGAACCGGCGGGTTTCCAGCGGGCGGGGGTCGCCGGCGAGGCGGAGCCGGGCGTCGGTGTCGATCGCGGCTTTGATCTGCGCGACCTGGTCCAACGGGCCTTGCAGGGCGATGCCGGCGACGCCTTCGGCCGGGTCCGACCACGGCATCGCCGTCCGGCTCCGCCGGATCTGTTCGGTCTTCTTCTTCGCCTGCTCCGGCGCGATCCGGGCGATCGCGGCGGTGAGCCGCCGGGACAGGCCGCGGGTGGTGCCGGCGAGGCTGGCCGCTTCGACCTCGGCGGCCTGGTCGGCGCTCAGGTCCCGGGTGGCGAGTTCGATCGCCTCCAGCTGCCGGTAGGTGATCGTGGCGTCGTGCAACGCCTTCACCGTGAGCGGCAGCCGGGCGTCGGCCCGGCGGGCGACCTCGACCCGGTGCACCGCCGACGGCGGATACATCCCGGTGCCGGCGGCGTACTCGTGCGCGACCGCGTCCGGCTCCGCCGGGTCGCGGGGGGCGCACGCGGCCCGCGCGAGGGATTTGACCTCGACGGCCTCCAGCGTGCGGCGGTGCCGGGCCGCGCCGACCCCGACTCCCAGCGCCGCCGCCGGCGACACCGTGGCCGGGTCGGTCCGGAGCAGCAGCAGAAACGACGCCTCCGACGGGGTGCACCGGATCAACTCGGTGTACTTCTCCTCAGCACGATCGAACATGTGTTCGAGTATCTCACCGGTCGCCACCGGAGAACACCCTCTGAGCAGCACAAACACAATCTGTGGACAGACACCCGCTATCCACAGATCGGCATCGGCGTTGCCGTTCCTGCGTCGACCAAGAAGCCCCGGGTAGGCGCCGGACCATGAACGAGGCGGCGACACCTGCCGACTGGCTCGCCGACGTGGGAAGCCGGGCAACGCCCCGAGCATCGCTTCGCGGTGGGCCGTCCAAGCGGTGGCGAAGGCCGGGACCATCGGCACCATCGGCGTCATCGGTGTCATCGGTGTCTACCCGCAGACGTTCGACAGCTATCCGTTCGGCGAAGCCTTCAACGAAACCTCACCAGCAAGATGGGCAACGCCAACCACCGCCGCTACCTGCCGGAGCTGCTCGACCTCGTGCTGACCGGCGTGGTCTACCCGACCGAATTCATCAGCCAGCGGGAGAGTCCGCTCTCGGCGATCGAGGCCTACCAAACCTTCGACCAGCGCAAAGAAGGCTGGCTCACGACCGTCCTGAACGTCGCCTGAGCCCGGGTCACGGCCTGGGAAGCCACGGCACCGGCCCCACGTTGGCCATAGGTATGACCGTCGCGCCTCCGTTGCCCAACCCGCTGTCCGTCCCGCTCTCCGTCCTCGATCTCGCGCCGGTCTCCAGTGGCTCGACGGCGCGGGCGGCGCTGCAGGCGACGGTGGAGTTGGCGCAGCTCGTGGAGCGCTTGGGCTTCAACCGGTTCTGGGTGGCCGAGCACCACAACATGCCGGGCATCGCGAGTTCCGCGCCCGCAGTGCTGATCGGGCGCATCGCGGACGCGACCAGCACCCTCCGCGTCGGTTCGGGCGGCGTGATGCTTCCGAACCACCCGCCGTTGGTGGTCGCCGAGCAGTTCGGGATGTTGGAGAACCTCCATCCCGGACGGATCGACCTCGGCCTCGGCCGCGCACCCGGTACCGATCCCGCAACAGCGGCAGCACTGCGCCGCAGTGTGGACGGCTTGTCCGCCGAGGACTTCCCGGAGCAGCTGGGCGAGCTGATCTCCTTCTTCACCGACTCGTTCCCCGAGGGACACCCCTACGCTGCGATCGGCGCCGTCCCCCGGCCAGGTTCGATGCCGCCCATCTGGCTGCTCGGGTCCAGCGGCTACAGCGCGCAGGTCGCCGGGCTGCTCGGTCTGCCGTTCGCCTTCGCCCACCACTTCAGCGCGGCGAACACCATCCCGGCGTTGGACCTCTACCGGACGCGCTTCACGCCGTCGTCAGTCCTGTCCGAGCCGTACTCGATGGTCGCCGCCTCCGTCCTGGTCGCCGAGACCGACGAGCGCGCCCGCGAACTGGCGATGCCGTCCGCGTTGTCTTTCCTCCGGTTGCGTTCCGGCCGACCCGGCCCGCTCCCAAGCCTCGAGGAAGCGGCCTCCTACCAGTACACGACGCTGGACCGGCACATGATCGAGGAGCGCTTCGGCACCTCGGTCCTCGGCAACCCGGAGACGGTGCGGCGCGGGCTCGAGGAGCTGCTGGCCACCACTGGCGCGAACGAGATCATGGCGACGACGATGGTCCACGACCCCGCGGACCGACTCTCCTCGTTCCGACTGCTCGCCGAGCTGGCCGGCCTGCAGCGCGTCGGCAGCCACGACGGGGGGAATCAAGAGCAGCGTGACCTCGGCACCGTCCTCGCCGACGTCAACGGCTGACCAGGGAAGCTCCGGAACCGGCAGCAGCGATCCGTCTGAAACTGGCTCCTTCCCCGCGCGTTCCCGCTGGCGGACGACGCGGCGCACGATGGGAGCCCGGTTGGCGGCCCGGGACCCGGGCTGGCGACGTGCTCGACGCGCGTTGCGGGCGACCGTCGGGGCCGCCGTCTCGCTGGGCATCAACTCCACGGTCATGTCCATCGCGCACCAGACGAACGGGGTAGCGCTGCTCGGCGCCGTCGTCGCCATGATCAGCGGCCTTTCCGTCACCGAGGTGGAGCGCCGAGAAGCGGGCCTGACGTTCCTGCTGCTGCCCTTCATCGCCGCCGCATCCGTCGCCGTCGGTGCCGCTCTGTCGACGCACCGCTTCGTGGCCGACGCCGTGTTCGTCGTCATCGTCTTCGCGGCGACCAGCCTGCGTCGGCGCGGTCCGCGGTGGTCCGCCGCCGGCTTCCTGGCCTTCATGACGTACTTCTTCTCCCAGTTCCTGCACGCCCTGCCGGCGCAGGTCCCCTGGCTGGCGCTGGCTGCGACGATCGGGGTGTCGGTCGCCGCGTTCCTCCGCCTCGTCCTGCTGCCCGAACGCCCCGAGGGAGCGCTCCGGCACTTGGTGCAGGCGCTGGAGGGGCAGGCCGCGGCGCTGCTCGACGCGGCGGTGGACGTGCTGCAGACCCGGGACGTCTCGGCCCGCTTGCGCCGCCGCGTCCTCACCGCCTCCGGCGACCTGAACCGCGTGGCCCTGTTGGTCGAGGAGCAGCTCGGGGTCGCCCCCGACGCGGAGAACCCGCCGGCCGACGCCGGGGAACCGCTGCGCGACCGCGTCTTCATGCTGGAGGTCGCGGCCGCGCATACGGTCGCCTCGGTCCGGTCCGCCGTGCGCGAGGGCTTGAGCGCCGAGGAGCGCGCCGGGCTGGCCCGGGAGATCACCGCCATCAGCCGGGCCATCCGCAGCGGTCGGGCGCCGCGGACGTTGGCCCGCTGGGCGGAGAGCACCCGGGCAGCGGCGAACCGTGTCCCCATCTCCTCCCCCTACCGAGGTGTTGCGCACGTCCGGCGGGCCCTGGCCGAGCTCGCCTCCGCGGCGTCGGCGCTGCAGTCGGGCACGCCGATGGCGGGCACCCGGGGTTCCGGCCCGCCGGACGCGGACCTGCCGGACGCGATGCCGTCGGACGTGATGCCGCCGGACGCGATGCCGCTCGGCGTCTGGGGCGACCAACCCGAGGTCGACCATTCCGACGGAACACCGAAGGAGTCCGGACCGGCACGGTCGCCCGACCCGTGGCTCGGGCTCCGGCAAGGGGTCCAGGCCACCGTCGCCGTCGCCCTTGCCATCATCGCCGGCGAGCTGCTCTCCCCCACCCGTTGGTACTGGGCGGCGATCGCGGCCTACATCGTCTTCGTGGGTGCCGACACCCGCGGTGCCACCGTTCGCCGTGCCGTCGCACGCACCGTCGGCACGCTGGCCGGACTCGTCGGCGGCCTCGTCGTCGCCGCGCTCGTCTCGGGCAGCAAGCCGGCCGCCCTGGTGCTGATCTTCGTGCTGATGTTCGCCGCCTGGTGGCTCCAGCCCGTCTCGTTCTTCGCCGGCAGCGTCTGCGTCACCGTCGTGCTCGCGCTCCTCTACGTCCTGCTCGGCACCTACAGCGCACATGTCCTGTTGCTCCGCGTCGAGGAAACCGCCATCGGCGCCGTGCTCGGCGGCTTCGCAGCTCTGGTACTGGTGCCGGCGCGGGGCAGCCCGGCCCTCCGGGACGCCGAGGTCGACGTCCTCGACCGCATCACCGACCTGCTCCGTGCGGTGCGGGGCCGACGCGGCAGCGGAAGCGCCCTGCGGGCCCTCGACAGCGCCTTCCAGGACCTGCGGGACGTCGCGCGCCCGGTCGCCAAGGGGGTTCCGGGCGCCGCCGCCCGCCGGGTCGAACAGCGGATCTTCGCGTTGTCCGCGGCGACGTACTCGGCCCGGATGCTGGTGACCGCCCTGCTCCGCGTCGGTGACATCGACCAGCAGACAGCCGACCGTCTGGACAAGCTGGCCCGCCGCGCGGAGTCGCTCGCCGCGACCGCCCGCCGCAACGAGGCGACCGACCAGATACCTCCGAGTCAGCCGGTGGGCGGCCACCACCGCAGCGCCAGCGACTCCTCAGCGGACCGTGACCTCGCCCATGCCCGCGTCGCCCTCGAGCGGCTGGACATCGCGCTCAGCCGCTGGGCGGACCCGAACCGCTCCCCACTCCCGGCGGGCGTGCCGGGGACGAAGGAGCCCGACGGTTCGGACCTCGCCAGCCCGGTGTGAGCCCGGTCAGCCGCTGCTGACCGACCGGTCGGCCGTCTGATCCGCCGCCTGCCGCTGCGCGGGCGTGTCGGTGAGGTCGATCCTGTCCGGCATGCTGCGGGCCTCGGTTCGCACCGCCCGGACGGCCTCGTACGCGAGGGCGACGAGCGCGATCAGGAGGACGAGCGTCAGGAGCCCGCCGACCACGCCCTGGCCCCCGAAGAAGGTGAGCACCGGGCCGATGATGAGCAGGATCGGCTGCCACAGCGGCACCGCCCGGGCCCGGATCAGCCCGACCGCCGCGACGATCATGCCGATCAGCGCACCGGTTCCGATCACCCAGGCCAGACCGAACAGGGCGCTGTGGTTGCCCCGGTCGAGCAGCGCGACGAAACCCGCCCGCGGGACACTGGACTCGGTCCCGAGGAACCCCACGACCGTGTAGGACCAGAGCGCGACGGCGAGCGACCCGCCGCCGAGGGCGATCATGCAGGCACCGGTGGTCATCCACGCCGCCCCCCGCCCCCGCACGAGGGAGGCGAGCGCGATTGCGCCTGGGATCAGGGCTGCCGCGCCGAGAGCGAACAACACGTTGCCGACGAGGAACTGGTTCCGGTGCGCGGCGATCTGGGCAGCCGCGCGAACTGCATTGTCCGAGGTATTCAGCTGAACGATCGCAGCGATCATCAACAGCACCGGCGCCAGCGCCAGGGACAGGGCGCAGATATACAGCCGGGCTCGATCCGTCCGGGGATCAGGTGCACGACCCGCCGCCGGTCGTGCGAACAGTCGCTGCTGTGGAGAGATCGAAGTTCCTGGCGTTGGCATACGGCCTCCTGGATTGACCCGGCGGCAGAGTCCTCCTCGGGTCTACTGGTCGTCAAGTGCGGTTGACTCGCATTCATCCGAATCACGCACAGGAGGCCAGTTCGTGACGACAGCGGCACCTTCGTCGGGCCGAAACGACAGTTCACGGCGAAAGCGCACGCAAGCGGCTCTCGGCGATCGCCGGCACGCTGCTCAAGCAACCGTGGCAGCCGTTGCACGCCTCCGACGAGCTGTCCAGCATCCCCGAGCCGCCGATCCGGTTGCCCGCCGGCAGGATCGTGCACGTGCCCGGCCGGGGCGAGTTCTTCGTCCGGGACAGCGGTGGCGACGGCGACCCGGTGCTGCTGCTGCACGGCTGGACCGTCTCCTCCGACCTCAACTGGTACGCCGTCTACCAGCCACTGATCGACGCCGGCTACCGGGTCCTCGCCATGGACCACCGCGGGCACGGTCGCGGCCTGCGCAGCCCGCGTCCGTTCCGGCTGAGCGACTGCGCTGACGACGCCGCGGCACTGCTCGACACGATGGGCACCGGTCCGGTCGCGGCCGTCGGCTACTCGATGGGCGGGCCCGTCGCGCAGCTGCTCGCCCGGAACCACCCGGACAGCGTCACCGGCATCGTGCTCTGTGCGACGTCGACGAACTGGGGCGGACCCTGGATGCAGGTGCTGTGGAGCGGCATGGCCGGCCTGCGCCTCGCGCCCGGTCTAGCTCCCAGGATGACGTGGTCGATCATGCTCGGCGTGCTCGGGACGCCGGCGACCGCCACCGCGTGGCTTTCCAGCGAGCTGTCCCGCGGCAGCTCCATCGACATCGCCGAAGCGGGTCGCGAACTGGGTCGGTACGACTCCCGGGCGTGGATCTCCGAACTCGAACTGCCGGCCGCGGTCATCGTCACGACCCGGGACAGCGCCGTGCCGCCGCACAAGCAGCGCGACCTCGCCCGTCGACTGTCCGCGCGCCGATTCGAGATCCCACGCGATCACGACGCCGCCGTGCTCCGCGTCGAGGCCTACGTGGACGCCCTGCTCACAGCCCTCGGCTACCTCGAGGTACAGCGTCGCCGGTCCGCCTCGGCCTGACCCACGGACGAGCGGTCAGCTCCCGCTCCAGACCTCCCAGTCCGCCCAGTCGAACCCCGGCACCACCACGCAGGCGACCACCACGGCGAGGCCGCCGACCGGCTCGGCGCTCTGCCATTCTCCCGGCGCGATCACGGCCTGCATGTCCGCCTGCGGCCCGAGCCGCAGGGTGCGCTCCAGCTCCGGCGCATGACCGACACCACCGGTGAGAAGCCGAAGGTCTCCCCCGCCCTGCCACAGCCACAGCTCGGTGGACCGCACTCGGTGCCAGCGCGAGTGCTCACCGGGCGCCAGTCGGTAGGCGATGCACGAGCCCGCCGCCCGCGGTCCGGGGTGCTCAGGCACGGCGTCCGCCGGCAGCTCGAGCGCGGACCGCCACACCGGGGCGAAGCTGCCCCCTTCCGGATGGGGGCTCCACGCGCCCGAGTCATCCGGGGCACGAAAGGTCTGGTTCATGGACAGAGCATCGCCGTACGGTCGCAGCATGGCCGAACCGGCGCGGTCCGAAGATCGCTTCGCGACCATCTTCGCGCTGTGTCCGGTCGGTCTCGCGGTGGCCGGCGAGGACGGCTACGTCGTCGAGGCGAACCCGGCCTTGGCCCACTTGCTGGACCTGTCGCCTGACGAGGTCATCGGCCGCCGCCTGATGGACTTCACCCATCCCGAGGACCGCAGCGTCTCCGCGGAAGTCACGAGGGCGGTCCTCGACGGCGGACGGGACAAGGTGACGCTGGAGAAGCGCTACATCACGGCCCAGGGCGCCGAGGTGCCGGTTCGCCTGACCATGATCGCGCTGGAGGAGCAGGACGCCGAGGCGCACAAGCTGATCCAGGTCGAGGACCTGTCCCTGCAGCGGGCGGCCGAGGAGTCTTTGCGCCGCGAGGCGGCCGAGGATCCGCTAACCGGGCTGGCCAACCGGCGCGCCCTGCAGCGAGAGATCGAACCGCTGCTGTCCGAGGCCGACGATGTCGCCAGGACCCCCAGGCGAGCGATCACCGACGTGGGGTCCGCGCCGGAGCGGTCGTCCCGGCCCGATAGCGAGGAGGCGAGCTGGGCCGTGGTCTTCGTCGACCTGGACAACTTCAAGGTGATCAACGACCAGCACGGGCACCACATCGGCGATGCCGTCCTGGTGACCGTCGCCCGGCGGTTGACCAGGATGACCCGGTCCGGCGACCTGGTGGCCCGGGTCGGCGGCGACGAGTTCGTCGTCCTGCTCGGCTACGGCGACCGGTCGGAGGTGACCGCCGCGCAGTCCCGGATCCGGCGCTCCCTGGCCCGCCCGCTCCGCATCGAGGGCCAGGCGGTGCGCATCTCGGCCAGCGTCGGCTGCGCCATTCCCCGCCGGGAGGACTCGACCGAACAGCTGCTCGCCCGCGCCGACGCGGCCATGTACGAGGACAAGCGGACCCGGGCCGGCCCGCCGACTGCTGATCAGCGGACCGCGACGACCTCGTAGCCGGCCTCGTCCACGGCCTCGCGCACGCTCGACTCGGCGACCGGCTCCTCCGACGCGACGACCACCGTGGAGACCGCCCCGGGCACCAGGTCGACCTGCACGGCGATCACGCCCGGCAGGTGCGAGATCTCATCCCGCACCGCTGTCACGCAGTGGTCACACGTCATGCCGCTGACCAGGTACGACTGCTGTGTCACGGTCTCCTCCATCGCAACTACGAACTCTCCTGCACCGGGCTGCCACCGTACCCCCGGGGCGTATGAGGGACAGCTCATCGTCGGCGACGGCACGATAGCCCTGCCACCAGGATGAGAGGCTCACATCATGAGCACCGCTGCTGACGTTCCTGCAGACGTGATCGTGGTCGGCGCCGGCCTCGCCGGGCTGGTGGCCACCGCCGAACTGGCCGACGCCGGCCGACGCGTGCTGCTGCTCGACCAGGAGCCGGAGGCCTCGCTCGGTGGGCAGGCGTTCTGGTCGTTCGGTGGGCTGTTCCTGGTGGACACGCCGGAGCAGCGCCGGCTGCGCATCTCGGACTCGGCCGAACTCGCGATGGCCGACTGGCTCGGGTCGGCGGCGTTCGACCGGGAGGAGGACTACTGGCCGCGCCGATGGGCCGAGGCCTACGTCGCCTTCGCGGCCGGCGAGAAGCGCGACTGGCTGCACCGACAGGGGGTGCGGTTCTTCCCGGTCGTCCAGTGGGCCGAGCGCGGCGGCTACTCGGCCCGAGGGCACGGCAACTCCGTGCCGCGATTCCACGTCACCTGGGGAACCGGGCCGGGGGTGATCGAGCCCTTCGTCCGTCGGGTCCGGGAAGCCGAGGCCGCGGGCACGGTGCGGATCTGCTTCCGGCACCGGGTCACCGGCCTGGTCAGCACCGGCGGCGCGGTAACCGGTGTCGAGGGGGAGGTCCTGTCCCCCAGCGACGTGGAGCGGGGCGCGCCGAGCAACCGCGAGGTGGTCGGCGACTTCAGCTTCTCGGCCCAGGCGGTGATCGTCACCTCGGGCGGTATCGGGGGAAACCACGACCTCGTGCGGCGGAACTGGCCGAAGGGCTACGGCGAACCGCCGCGCCGCATGATCTCCGGCGTGCCGGACCACGTCGACGGCTTGCTGCAGGGCGTAGTCAACAAAGCCGGCGGCCGGGTCATCAACCCGGACCGGATGTGGCACTACCCGGAGGGCCTGCTGAACTACGCCCCGATCTGGAGCCGGCACGGTATCCGGATCCTGTCCGGGCCGAGCCCGCTGTGGCTCGATGCCCAGGGCCGGCGCCTGCCCGCCCCGCTGTACCCCGGCTTCGACAGCCTCGGCGCGCTGCGCCACATCACCGCCACCGGCTACGACCACTCCTGGTTCCTGCTGAACCAGCGCACCATCGGCCCGGAATTCGCCCTCTCCGGCTCGGAGCAGAACCCCGACCTCACCGGCAAGGACCTGCGCCAGCTGCTCGGCCGGGCCCGCCCCGGTCCGACCCAGCCGGTCGCGGACTTCCTCGCGAAGGGCGAGGACTTCGTCGTTCGCGACAACCTCCCCGATCTGGTCCGCGGCATGAACGAACTGATCGGCGAGGACCTGGTGGCGTTCGACGAGCTGGAACGGGAAGTGCTCGCCCGGGACCAGCAGATCACCGGCGGGTTCGGCAAGGACCCGCAGATCACCGCGACCGCCGCCGCTCGTCGCTACCTGGGCGACCGGCTCACCCGGATCGTGAAACCGCACCGGATGCTGGACCCGGACGCCGGCCCGCTGATCGCGGTCCGGCTCTGGATCCTCACCCGCAAGTCGCTCGGAGGGTTGGAGACCGACCTGTCGGCGCGAGTGCTGCAGAACGACGGGACCCCGATGCCCGGCCTCTACGCGGCCGGCGAGGTCGCCGGCTTCGGAGGCGGAGGGGTACACGGCTACCGGGCGCTCGAGGGCACCTTCCTCGGCGGCTGCCTGTTCTCCGGCCGCGTCGCGGGACGGGCCGTCGCGGGGGCCACCTGAGGTGACGGCGTCGCTGCCGGCTCGGCTCCGGACTCGACTCCAGGGTCGACCGCCGGCTCGACTCCAGGCTCACCCGCTGGCGCCCGAGCCGCATCGAGGACCCGGCCGAGCATCCCGCACAGGAGTTGCTGCTCGTCCGGGCTCAGCACGTCGAACGCCGCCGGTGCGACGTCGAGCGCCGCGTTGGCGTGGGCCAGGACCTCGACACCGCGTTCCGTGAGCACGACCGTCTTGACCCGACGGTCGCTCGGGTGCGGCCGGCGCTCGGCGACCCCGGCCTGCTCGAGCCCGTCGACGACGGAGGTGACGTAGGAGGCGTCGCAGTGGAGGCGGCGGGCCAGGTCGCCCATGGCCCTCGGCTCGTCCGCGGAGAGCTGCATGGACATCTTGAGCATCCCGGGCGTGAGACCGACCTCGCCGCACGTCTGCAGGATCTGGCGGTGCCCCTCGCCGCTCAGCAGGAGTTCGCGCATCGACCGCCACGCTAGGGAAGCCGGCGTCCGAGGCACCGGCGGCACCGGCGGCACCGGGGGCACCGGGGTCTGATCCACGACCTCATTATGCGTCATAGCCGCCAAGATTTGAGCCAGGTCCATTGTTTACTTGACTGAACTCAAGGGACGGTTAGGGTCGGATTCGGTCCTCGGCAGATTTGCCGGGTGGAGGAGCGTGTCGTGAGTTCACCAGGTACCGGCGCGGGTGCGCCGACCGAGATCGACCCGGCGCTACGTCGCATCGCCGCCGTGGTCGTCCTCGGCATCATCATGTCGATCCTCGACACCACGATCGTCATCGTCGCGATCGACACCCTCGGGCGCGAGTTCAACACGACCCTGTCCTCCATCCAGTGGGTCAGCACCGGTTACCTGCTCGCACTGTCGACCGTCATCCCGCTCTCCGGATGGGCGGTGGAGCGGTTCGGCGCCAAGCGCATGTGGATGATCTCGCTGACCCTGTTCGTGCTCGGCTCGGTGCTCTGCGGCATGGCCTGGTCCGCCCCGAGCCTCATCGTCTTCCGGGTCCTGCAGGGCTTCGGCGGCGGCATGATCATGCCGATCGGCATGAGCATCCTGGCCCGCGAGGCCGGCCCGGCGCGCATGGGTCGCGTGATGAGCATCGTCGGCGTTCCCGCACTGCTGGCCCCCGTCCTCGGACCGGTGATCGGCGGGGTTCTGGTCGACAATCTGTCCTGGCGCTGGATCTTCTACGTCAACGTCCCGGTCGGCATCGTCGCCCTGGTCCTGGCCGCCCGCTTGCTGCCCGCCGGGGAGAAGTTGGTGGAGTCCAAGCTCGATGTCGTCGGGCTCGCACTCGTCTCCCCCGGGCTCGCCGCCGTCGTCTACGGGCTGTCCGAAGCCGGCAGTTCCGGCAGCCTCACCAGCCCGAAGGTGGTCGTGGGGCTGGTCGTCGGAGTACTCCTCATCGCCGCGTTCACCATCCATGCACTGCGGAGCGACAACCCGCTGATGGACCTGCGGCTCTACCGCAACCGCACCTTCACGGTTGCCAGCCTGACCTCCTTCGTGGTCGGCGCCGTGCTGTTCGGCGCGATGTTCATCCTGCCGCTCTACTACCAGGTGGTGCGCGGGTCGAGCGCGCTCGAAGCAGGTCTGCTGCTCGCCCCCCAGGGCCTCGGCGCGATGATCGCGATGCCGATCGGCGGACGGATCGTGGACCGGGCCGGCGCCGGCCGAGTCGTCCCGTTCGGCGTGCTCGCCGTCGCCGCCGGAACGGTGGCCTACACCCAGGTCTCCGCCACCACACCCATCGCGCTGCTCGCGGCGTCGCTGTTCGTCCGCGGCATCGGCATGGGCTTCGTGATGATGCCGGCGATGGCTGCGGCCTACACCCACCTCTCGCGGGCCGAGGTTCCGCGGGCGACCACGATGGTGAACATCGTCCAGCGCGTCGGCGGCTCGCTCGGCACAGCGCTGTTCGCGGTCGTCCTCGAGCGCCACATCGCCGCCTCCGTCCCCGGCGGCGGCGGTGGCGGCCTGAACTCGACCGGCGGCTCGGTGGCGGGCACCCCGTTCGCCGGCGTGATCGCCGACGCGTTCGGCTCCACCTTCTGGGTGATCGTCGGCTCGACCCTGCTCGCGGTGATCCCGGCCATCCTGCTGCCGCGGCAGGGGGTGGCGGCCCAGCTGGCGGCCCAGCCGACCCCGGCGGCCCAGCCCGAGATCGCCACCGAGGTCGAGTCAGCCGCGGCGGGCGAGCGCAGCGACGGCACAACGATGGCGGGCGCCACCAAGCGGCAATAGTCGACCGGTGCAGTTCGACCGGTGCACGTCGACCGGTGCACGTCGGCCGGGCCGGTCGGGCCGGCCGGGCCTGTGATACACCTCACTGACGGGTGATTGCCCCTGCCCCGCGCACGTGAGGAGACGTCATGGCTACCAGTTCAGCCTCCCCGGCCCGCGATGCCACCCCCTGGCAAACCGACGGCATCGAGCGCGCCCCGGACGGGGTCCTCCACTACACCGGCATCTCGGCGAACCTCGTGGCCATGCTCCGGCGGGCTGTCGACACGGCACCGGAGGCCGAAGCGCTCGTCGAGTACGGCTCGCCGGACGGCCGGGTCACCTACGCACAGCTGTGGGACCGGGCGGCGCGAGTCGCCGGAGGGTTGCGCGCGGCCGGGGTGTCCCGCGGCGACCGGGTCGCTCTTCGGCTGCCGAACGGCAATGACTGGGTGTTCGGGTTCTTCGGCACCCTGCTGGCCGGCGGGGTCGTCGTGCCGGTGAACACCCGCCTGGCCGAGCCGGAGGTCGCCTACGTCCTCGAGGACTCGGGGGCGGCGATGGTGCTGACCCCGGAACAGCCGCTCCCTGACGGCGAGCCGGTGGTGGTCGACGACCAGGCGCTCGACGAGGTGGCCGGGATCTTCTACACCAGCGGCACCACCGGGTTCCCCAAGGGTGCGATGACCACCCACGAGAACTTCCTGTCCAACGTCGAGACCTGCATCCGCTGCCTCGGTCTGGGGCGCGAGGCCGGGCTGCGCACCCTCATCTCGGTCCCGCTGTTCCACGTCACCGGATGCAACAGCCAGTTGTTGGTGCTCGTCGGCCTGGCCGGATGTTCGGTGATCCTCCCGGCCTTCGAGGTCGGCGCCTTCCTCCGAGCGATCGAGGAGGAAAAGATCTCCGTCCTCACCACGGTGCCGGCCATCTACTGGCTCGCGATGCAGCAGCCGAAGTTCGCCGAGGTCGACACCTCCGGCATCCGGTCGCTCTCCTACGGTGGCGCCCCCATCGCGCCGGCGCTGGTGCACGAGATCAAGCGGAAGTTCCCCGGCGCGCGGGTCGGCAACGGGTTCGGCTTGACCGAGACGTCATCCGTCGCGACCTACCTGCCGGACGAATACGCCGCCGAGCACGCCGATGCGGTCGGCTTCCCGGCGCCGGTGTGCGAGGTGGACCTGTTCGAGCCGGATCCGGAGACGGGCGTTGGCGAACTGCTGATCCGCGGACCGAACGTGGTCGCCGGGTACTGGCAGAAGCCGGAGCAGACCGCCGAGACCTTCGTCGACGGCTGGTTGCACACCGGCGACCTCGCCCGCGTCGACGAGATCGGCCTCGTCTCGATCGTCGACCGCAAGAAGGACATGATCAACCGCGGCGGCGAGAACGTGTACTGCGTCGAAGTGGAGAACGCCCTGGCCCGGCTCGAGGGCGTCGGCGAAGCGTCGGTCGTCGGCGTGCCGGACTCGATGATGGGTGAGAAGGTCGGCGCAGTGATCGTGCCGCTGCCCGGAGCCACGCTGACCGAGGCCGCCGTCGTCGCCTTCGCCCGCGACCAGCTCGCCGATTTCAAGGTCCCGCAGTACGTCGCGCTCCGCGCCGAGCCACTCCCCCGCAACCCGGGCGGCAAGGTGCTCAAGCCGGTGCTCCGCAAGGAGACCGACTGGGGCCGTCCGCTGCGCTGATCGCTGCTCCGACTTCCGTTCGTGCGACCCCAGTAAAGCGCCTCAGTAAGGAGACAAATGCCCACCGTCGAAACCGTCCGCGGCCCGCTGGACGTGTCCGCCCTCGGCACCACGCTCATGCACGAGCACGTGTTCACGCTGTCAACCGAGCACGTGCAGAACTACGGCGCGGGCGACTGGTGGGACGAGGAGGAACGGGTCCAGGACGCAATCGAGAAGCTGACGGCGCTGAAGGAGATCGGGATCGACAGCATCGTCGACCCAACCGTCTGGGGTCTCGGCCGCTACATCCCGCGCATTCAGCGGATCGCCGAGCAGATCGAGCTGAACATCGTCGTGGCCACCGGGCTGTACTTCGACGACGACGTTCCGCGCCAGTACGAGCACCGCGGCCCCGGCCTGCTGATCGACCCCGGTGTCGACCCCATGGTCGGCGATTTCACCCGGGACATCACTGAGGGGATCGCCGAGACCGGCGTCAAGGCCGCGTTCCTCAAATGCATGATCGAGCACAAGGGCATGACGCCCGGAGCCGAGCGCATCCTGCGGGCCTGCGCCCGGACGCACCGGGAGACCGGTGTACCGATCACCGTGCACACCAACTCGTTCATCGGGGCCGGCCGCTTGGCCAAGGAGCTGTTCGAGCAGGAGAACGTCGACCTGACAAAGGTCGTCATCGGCCACGCCGGCGACTCGAACGACCTCGACTACCTCAAGGAACTGGCCGACGCGGGCTGCATCCTCGGGATGGACCGCTTCGGCCTCGACATCTACAACCCCACGGATCAGCGGGTCGCCACCATCGTCGCGCTGGCGGAGCAGGGCTACGCGGACCGGATGGTGCTGGCGCACGACGCGTTCTGCTACATCGACTACTTCCCGGGAGAACTGCAGGACGCCATCAAGCAGGTCACGCCGAACTGGAACTACCGGCACATCAGCGAGGACGTGCTGCCGATGCTGCGCGACCGTGGGGTCAGCGACGAGCAGCTCACGACGATGCTGGTGGACAACCCGCGGCGGTATTTCAGCTGACGGGCCTGCCTCCGCGGGTCGCTCAGCCTCGAGCCGTACCGTTTGAGCATCCTGACCCGGCTGCGGAGGTGTCATGAGCGACGACCCGCGCTATCGCCGCGGGTACGTGTCGTCCGGCGACGAGACCCGCGACATGCCTGCTCCCCCGCAGCCGGCGTCATCCCGTCCGCGGGACGAGTACCTCCCGCTCCCACCCGAGCTGTCGCCGCGGAAGAAGGACCGGCGCGGGCGGGTCCAGCCGGTCGGAGTCGGAGCGTCCGGCGCTCCGGGCTCCCCGGAGCCCCCCGACGACCGACCGTCGGTGCCGCCGTCCGTTCCGCCGTACGGGCCGGGCGCCGGTCGGCCGCGTGGACGGCGTCGGTTCGGCTGGGGCAAGCGGCTGCTCACGCTGCTGGCGGTGCTGCTGGTCCTGTTCGTCGGACTGCTCCTGTACTGGGACGGCAAGCTGACCCGGGTCGACGCCCTCGGCGGCTACGACGGACGGCCGAAGAGCGCCGGGACCAACTGGCTGCTGATCGGGTCCGACAGCCGCGCCGGGCTGACCGACGCTCAGAAGAAGGACCTGGCCACCGGCAACGCCGCCGGCAGCCGAACCGACACGATCATGCTCGTGCACACCGGCGGCCACGGCACCTCGCTGATCAGCCTTCCCCGGGACAGCTACCTGCCGATCCCGGGACACGGCCGCGACAAGCTCAACGCCGCATTCTCCCTCGGCGGCGCGAAGCTGCTGACCCGGACCGTGGAGGAGGCCACCGGGCTGCGCATCGACCACTTCGCGCAAATCGGCTTCGGCGGGTTCGCCAACATGGTCAACGCCGTGGGCGGGGTCAACATCTGCGTCGACAAGCCGATCAACGACCCGAAGGCCGGGCTGACGCTGAAGGCGGGGTGCCAGAAGCTCGATGGCGCACAGGCGCTCGGCTACGTCCGGACCCGAGCTACGGCGAACGCCGACCTCGACCGCGTCAAGCACCAGCGTCAGTTCCTCGCTGCGCTCGTCAGCCAATCCGCCCGGCCGACCGTGCTGCTGAACCCCTTCCGGGCGCTGCCGCTCGGGTCGAACGCGGTCGACTCGCTCACCGTCGACCAGGGGACCCACATCTGGGCGGTGGCCAGGCTCGGGCTGGCGCTGCGCGGACTCTCCGGCGGCAAAGGCGTCACCTCGACCGTCCCGATCGGCAGCACCGGACCGGTGTCCGGCGTCGGGGACGTCGTCCACTGGGACCGGACCAACGCGGTCCGGTTGTTCGACGCGCTCGACCGGGACCAGAAGGTGCCCGCCGACCTGATCAAGTAGCCGGGGCCACCAGGTCGGAGGTGAGGTCGGCGAGGCGTGCGGCGCCCGAAAGTGCCATCGCGTGCGCGAGGTCGTCGCCGAGCTCGGACAGCAGCTGCCGCACACCGCCCGAGCCGGCGGCGGCGAGCGCCCACAGCACCGGCCGCGCGACGAGCACCGCGCGTGCGCCCAGACAGAGCGCGACCAGAGCGTCCGTCCCGCTCCGGATGCCGCCGTCCACGTAGACCTCGGCCCGGTCCCCGACGGCGTCCACCACCTCCGGGAGGGCGTAGGCGGTCGACACGGCGCGATCCACCTGCCGGCCACCGTGGTTGCTCACGTAGACGGCGGACGCCCCCGCATCGACGAGATCCGCCGCGTCGTCCGCCCGGAGCACCCCCTTGACGACGACCGGGAGCCCACTCGCCCGTCGGACGAACTCGATGATGCCCGGGGTCAGATCGGGGTCCTGCTCGATCCGGTCCTGCTCGTCCGGTCCTGCTCGATCCCGCCGTTGTTCGGCGAGCCGCCCGCCAGCCCGTCCAGCAGCGACTGCAGCGAGGCGATGAGCTCGGGGCTACGGACGTCGCGCAGCCCGCGACGCTTCCGGCCGAGGATCGGGGTGTCGACAGTGAGCACGAGGGCGCTCGCGCCGGCGTCGACCGCCCGCCCGATGAGGGCCTCGGTCAGGCCCCGGTCGCGGAGCACGTAGAGCTGCGTCCACCACGGCGTCCGTCCCCAGTCGCCGGAGGTCGCCTGCTCGGGCGAAAGCGTGGATCGGGCGGAGAGCACGAGCAGGCTCCCGGCAGCGGAGACGCCCGCCGCGGTCGCGGCTTCGGCGCCGGGCGTCGCAAGGCCGTGCAAGGCCGCGGGGGCGACAAGCAGCGGCGAGGACACCGGCTGCCCGAGCACCGTCGTCGTCGTGTCGATCGCGCCCACCCGGGCGCAGCACCCGAGGTCGGATCCGGTACCGCGACCAGGCGACCGACGCTTCGGCCCGGGCGGTCTCGTCACCCGCACCGGTGTCGAAGTAGTCCCAGACGTCGTCGGGCAACCGGGACCGGGCGGTAGCGGCCTGCGCCAGCGTCAGCAACACAGGGCCGATACTGCCGCCTCGAGGTCAGTCGAGCGCGCTGCGACGCTTCCGACGACGCCGGCGGAGCAGCAGAAGCAGAAGGACGAGCACTCCGGCGCCGGCCGCCGCACCGATCGCGGGCGGCGTGGGCTTGCCCTCGTTGTCGGTGGCGACCTCCTGCACGCGGGCCACCCCCTGCTTGGCGGTCGCCACGCCCTCGTTGACCTTGGCCTTGGCGGTCTCGGTGACCTCCGCGCGCTTGTCGTCGACCCGGCCCTTGACGTCGAACTTGGCGCTCAGGGCGTCGACGGTGTCACCGAGCTCGACGCGGGTGGCTTCGATCTCCGCCCGGATCCGGTCCACCTCGGACCCGCCGCCGGGCGCGCCGGGCGACTTGGACGACTCGGGCGACTTGGACGACTTGGACGACTCGGACGACTCGGACGACTCGGGCGCAGGAGAGTCGGCGGCAGGAGCGTCCGGGTTCCATCCGGGCGGCGGACCCGAGGGCGGCGGGCTCGTGGGTCGAGTCGCTCGGGGATGCGGCGACGGCTTGCCGCCCTCGGTCCCGCCGGTCGGCGGTGTGCTGCCCGGGTCGCTCGTCATCGCCGGTGCTCCTTCACTGTTTGGACGTCCCTCTTGAGACCTTCAACCGCTTCGGTCGGCATCGGCGGCGTCGCCGACCGGACCTTCTTCTTGCCGAACAACGCCAGCACCCCGGTGACGACGAGCAGAACGAGCCCGACGATCAGCGCGGACAGCCAGGCGGGCACGGCTTCGGCCAGCCCGAGCACGGCTGCGGCGATGAGCGTAGCCAGGGCGAGGTAGCCGAACGCGGCGGCCCCGCCGAACGCACCGGCACCCAGACCGGCGCGCTTGCCCTTCTCGGTGAGGTCGAGCTGCGCCAGGCGGATCTCGTCGCGGACCAGCGTCGACATCTGCTGACTCAGTCGGCCGAACAGCTCCCCGGTCGACGCTTCCTGGGTGGATGCGGGCCTCTGTGGCTCGGCCACGGCAATCTCCTCGGGTCGGGTGCGTACGGGCGACCCCTGCCCGGTTTCCGGTAGCTCACCCGATGCCAGCCACACATCCGGGTTGCAGCTGGCTCCCAGCCAACTCCCAGGCTCGAGCGGTCTTCTAATAACACGACGCTGAGCGAATGCTCGCCCGGTGTTCCCCAGCAAAGCCGTGTTCCCAGGAAAGCGAGCAGACGGTGAACGAGAACCCGAACGGGGCCCAGCCCGATCCCGCAGCAGCAGGGACGCAGCGACTCCGGTGGGACCAGCATGGCCGCCCGTACGGGCCCCCGCAGTACGGACCGCAGCAGAACGGAGCCTCTCAGTACGAGGCCCCCCAGTACCAATACGGACCACCGCAGCACGGGGCCGGCCAGCAGTTCCCGTACGGCCCACCTGCCGGTCCCCCGCTCCCGCCCTACGGCCATGGCACCGGCTACGGCACCGGCTTCGGACCGGTCCCACCGCCGCGGCGCCGCTCCCGCGTCCCCGCGGTGATGGCGGGCTCCCTGGCGGCGGTTGTCGCGGCTGGAGCACTGCTCGTGCAGGGCGGCGCGGTCCAGAGCCTGGCCGGTGGCTCCAGCGCCACCGGCACCGGTAGCGGCACGAGTAGCACCGGCACCGCGACCAGCAACACGTCTCCGGACTACGACGCAGGGGTCGTGAACATCAACACCATCCTCGGCGGTCAGAACGCGGCAGCGGCCGGCACCGGGATGATTCTCAACGCCGACGGGACGGTCCTCACCAACAACCACGTCGTCGACGGCGCGACCAGCATCACCGCGACCGACGTGAACACCGGCAAGGAGTACTCGGCCTCGGTGGTCGGCACCGACGCGAAGGACGACATCGCGGTGATCCGGCTGCGGAACGCCTCCGGGCTGACGCCGGTCTCCATCGGCGACTCGGCCTCCCTGGCGGTCGGCCAGAAGGTCGTCGCGATCGGCAACGCCGGCGGCAAGGGCGGTACACCGTCGGTCGTCACCGGGTCGATCACCGCCCTCGGGCAGACGATCACCGCCACCGACTCCAACGGCGGCAACGCGGAAACCTTGCACAACCTCATCCAGGTGGACGCTCCGATCGTGGCGGGCGACTCCGGCGGACCGCTCACCGACACCTCCGGCAAGGTCATCGGGATCAACACCGCCGCGTCCGGCAGCCAGGCGGCCCAGTTCGACTTCGGCTCCGGTTCCGGCAGCTCTGATTCCCCCGGATTCGGTTCCGGCGGCTTCGGCTCGAACGGCTCCGGCGGCAACGGTTCCGGTTCCAACGAGGGCTTCGCCATCCCGATCTCAACCGCGCTGACCATCGCGAAGCAGATCGAGTCGGGTCAGTCCGACCCCTCGTCCTCCACCTCGACCAACAACCACGGTTACCTCGGGGTCCAGGTCACCGACGGCAGCAGCGCCGGTGCAGCGGTCGCCGGCACCGTCGTCGGTTCGCCCGCCGAGGCGGCTGGCCTTGCCAGCGGCGACGTCATCGTCGCTGTGAACGGCACGCGGGTCAGCTCGGCCGCCGACCTGTCACAGCTGCTCGCCAACACAACCGCCGGTCAGCAGGTGTCACTGAGCTGGACGGACAGCTCGGGCCAGGAGTCCTCGGCAACGGTCACCCTGATGTCGGGCTCTGCCTCGCAGGGTGGCTGACGCTGGGTTGGCCTGACGCTGGGTTGGCCTGAGCACTAGCGGAGCGCTACCGCGACCTCGGCGGCGACGTCGAGGACCCGCGCATCGCTCCCGGCCGGGCCGAGGATCTGCACCCCGATAGGCAGACCGTCGGCATCCCGGCCGATCGGGACGGAACAGGCGGGCCAACCCCCGAGGTTCGCCGGCACCGTCCAGGGCAGCACGGCGACCCTGAGGTCGCCGTGCTGCCCGACGACCTGTCGAACAACGCTGTTCGGCGCGGCTACGGTCGACGGGCCGCAGGACGCCACGGGCAGCATCAACAGCTCGACCCGCTCGAAGACCCGCTCCATCGCCTGCCGAAGCTGGACGCGGAGCGCATCGGCCGCCGCAAGTTCCTCAGCCGACATCGCGTCGCACGCGCTTAGCCGGGCTCGCACGTCGTCGCCGTAGACGTTCGCGTAGCGGGGCCAACGGCCGGTCGCCCGGTGCCAGTCGAGGGCCTCGCGCCCCTGGATCCCGCGGTAGCTCTCAACTTCTCGGTCGGCGAGCGGCAGGCGGAGCTCGACCACCTCGCGCACCCGGACGGCCAGCTCGTCGGCGGCGTGCCGCACGGCGGCGGCGACATCCGGGTTCAGGGCGGGCAGACCGACGCCGTCGGCCAGCCCGATCCGCAGTCCGGCGATCGTCGCGGGTGGGGCGAGCGGACGACCGCTCAGCAGTTCGACGCTGACGCGGGCGTCGGCGACCGTGCGGACGAGTGCCCCACCGGTGTCCAGCGACGGCGCCAACGGCGTCACGCCGTCCAGCGGCACCAGTCCGTGCGTCGGCTTGTGCGCCACCAGGCCGCAGAAAGCGGCGGGCAGCCGCAGCGAACCACCGGTATCGGTTCCGAGGGCCAGCGGCACCATGCCCGCCGCCACCGCCGCGGCCGACCCGCCGCTCGAGCCGCCCGGGATACGCGACGGGTTGTGCGGGTTCCGGGTCCCCCCGAGGCGCGGGTGCTGCGTGGTGATGCCCCAGGCGAACTCGTGCGTACGGGTCCGGCCGATCGGGATCGCGCCGGCCACCCGCAGCCGCGCCACCATCTCGGCGTCCCGACGCGCGGCCGCACCGGGCGGTATCTCCGAACCTGCGCGCGTCACCTGGCCCTCGACATCGATGAGGTCCTTCACGCCCACCGGCACGCCGTGCAGGGGGCCGACCGGCTCCCCGGCCCGCAGCGTCCGCCACGCCTCGCGGGCGGCGGAGCGGGCCCGCTCCGCGTCGACGGTGACGAACGCTCCCAGCAGATCGTCGGTCTCAACGATGCGGGCGAGGGCGAGCTCGACGGCTTCGACCGGGTCGAGCCCGCCGGCGCGGAGGACGGCCGCGAGCTCGAGCGCGCTCGGCGCGTCCGGTATCGCGAAGGAGGTCATGCCGAGAGAGCCCGGACGGTCAGTCCTGCCCGAGCTGGCTCTTGACGACCTTGCCGGTGTCGTTGCGGGGTAGCGCGTCGAGGAAGTGGACGTCCCGGGGGACCTTGTAGCCGGCGAGATCGCGCTTGACCCGGTCCTGCACGGCCTTCCTGTCCAACGACTGCCCGTCGCGAAGCACCACGTACGCGGCCAGCCGCTGCCCGAACTTCTCGTCGTCGACGCCGATCACCGCGGCCTCAGCGATCTCCGGCTGGGAGGCGAGCAGATTCTCGACCTCGGCCGGGAAGACGTTCTCCCCTCCGCTGACGATCATCTCGTCGTCCCGGCCGGTGACGAACAGGCGACCGTTCTCGTCGATATGGCCCACGTCCCCGGTCGACATCATCCCGCGTACCCGCGCCTTGTCGCCGCCGCCGGTGTAGCCCTCGAACAGCAGCGGACCCCGGATGAAGATGCGACCGACCTGACCCTGGGAAACCGGCTGGTCGTCGTCGGCGAGCAGCTCGATCTCGTTGCCCCGGACGGTGTGGCCAGCGGTACCCGGGGCTGCGCGCAGATCCGTCGGTCCGGCGACGGTGACGTAGCCGACCTCCGTCGAGCCGTAGAGGTTGTAGATGACGTCGCCGAAGGCGTCCATGAAGCGCGTCGCGAGGTCCCCGGGCAGCGCGGAGCCGCTGGCACCGACGACGCCCAGACTGCTGACGTCGTAGCGCAGCCGGACCTCTTCGGGCAGGTCGGCCATCCGCTGCATCATCACCGGTACGACTGCGAGCACCCGGGCCCGGTACCGGGCGATGTCGGCGAGGGTCTGCTCCGGGTCGAAGCGTCGACGCAGCACGATCGGGTTGCCGAGGCCGAGTGCGATTGCCGTGTTCCCGAGTCCCCAGGAGTGGAAGATCGGGCAGGCGACGACGGTCACGTCACCGGAGCGCACCGGCATGGCGGTGAACAGGTTGACCCCGCCGACCATGTGCATGCCGCCGCGGGACGCGCCCTTCGGCGTCCCGGTGGTACCGCTGGTGAGGATGATGAGGCGGCTGTTCCAGCGCGGTCGCCGCACCTGCTGCCCCACGTGGGTGCGCAGCAGATCGTCGATGCTCATGGCGCCCTCGCCGACCGGCTTCTCGGTCCAGCCCACGACTCGGATCCGGCCGGTCGCGGCCTCGTCGACGATGTCGAGGAATTCGTCGTCGTGGATGACCGCGCTCGCCTCGTGCCGCTTCATCACCTCGGTGGCCTGTGGCGCCGCGAAGCCGGTGTTGAGCAACAGCGCGTCGGCCCCCAGCTTGGCCAGTGCGGCCAGCGTGAGCAGCATGTACCGGCTGTTGCGGAGCAGGACGCCGACCTTGTCCCCCGGCGCGAGGCCGGCGCCGGCGAGTCCCGCGGCGAGCGCGTCGGCAGCCGTGTCCGTCGCCGCATACGACATGGGCCCGCGTTCGTCGATCAGAGCGACGCGATCCGGATGACGGGCTGCCCCGACCGCGATCGCGGTCGCGACCGTCGGGCCGTTCCGCAGCGCGGCGAGCCCCATCCCGGCGAGCCGGTCCGGACGGACCGGCCGCACGACACCGGTGCGGGCCACTGCCACCCCGGCGGCGACGAGGTCGCCCACCCTGCTCGGAATCCTCGACAGGCTGGCCGCGTCCACGTCGTCCTCCTCGGCTTCGACTCGCTCCGGGGAGTATGCAGGCTCGGCCCGGAAAGCGGCTCAGGCGCCCCGCTGGACGAAGGCCTGCAAGATCGACTGCCAGAGTGCCCAGTAGTGCCGCGTCAGCAACACGCGATACTTCACGTATGCGAGGGGCGTGGGTCGGGGCACTGGGTGGCGCGGTGCTGGCCGGGGCAGGCGCCGGCTACGCCGGCATCCGTCGATCCCGCAGCCGCCACGCCGCGGACGAACCGGACCCGCCTGGCGAGCTCGAGGAATCCGGCCGGGCCGAGCAATCCAGCCGGTCCGAGCGATCCAGCCGGTCCGACCCGTCGTTCGACACCTTCCCGCCCTGGCTGGACGGGCCCGCCATCCCGGTGATCACCTCCGACGGCCTGCGTCTGCATGCCGAGGTCGCCGGCCGCCCGGACGCGCCGATCACGATCGTCTTCGTGCACGGCTACGGGTTGAACCGCCGCTCCTGGCGATTCCAACGACGTGACCTGGCCGAGGACGCCCGGCTCGTGTTCTACGACCAGCGCTCGCACGGCGCCTCGGCCCGATCCACCGCCGAGGCCTGCACGATCGACCAGCTCGGCGATGACCTGGAGGCGGTCGTCGATCAGCTCGCCGCTGACCGGCCGGTCGTGCTCGTCGGACACTCGCTCGGTGGCATGACCGTGCTCGCCCTCGCCGAACGGGCTCCCCAGCTGTTCGGCTCCCGCGTCGTTGGCGTCGCGCTGATCGCCACCAGCGCCGGACGCCTCTCCGAGGTCACCCTCGGCCTGCCGAAGGCGGCGGGGCTCGTCCTCCGACGCGTCCGGCCCCGGCATCTCGTCGGCCTGTCCAAGGGAATGCCGCTGTTGCTGGCGCTCTCCCGGCCGAGGTCGCTCTCCCGGCGCGGGTCAGTCGCCCGGCCCGGAGACACCACGCTGTCGGCGGCGATCGTGTCGTCTGTGGTGCACCGGTTCTCGTTCGGCGGCACCGTCGACCCCGACCTCGTCACCGATGTGGAGACCATGATCGCCAGCACCGGCATCGACGTGCTCGCCGCGTTCGCGCCCACCTTCCTGGACCACGACAAGCTCGCCGCGCTCCCGACGCTGACCGGCGTCCCCACCGCGGTCCTGGTCGGCGACTCGGACATGATGACCCCGGTGGCGCACTCCTGCGCCATGGCCGAGGCGCTGCCGGACGCGGACCTGCAGGTGGTGCCCGGCGCCGGCCACATGGTGGTCACCGAAAGTCCGGACGCGGTGGCGCAGGCCCTACGCCGGCTGCTCGCCCGGGTGGAAGCGGGCAGACTGATGCAATCTCACGACGGCCATTCGGACGCGTGGGTACGCCCGGCGGGGTTCTGAAATGAGCTGCCCCACCGTCGATCCACTTAGGCATGGCAAAGAGATTGCGACCCAGCGCGCGGACCTATGCGGGCAGTCCGTGGCGAGCGCTCTCGCCATCCTGCTCGTGGTCGCCAGCGTCGGGGCAGCATCCGGAAATGATCGTTACCCGAGAACGGTAGGAAAGCGCTTGTGCAGCGCGCGCAGTCCATCGTTTGGCGTTGTGCGTCGCGTGACCAGTGTCGGCGCGAAGCCGCCTCCGCATTAGACTAAAGGGGACCCTGCGTCAGGCGGCGGTCTCCTCGTTGGCGAGATCCGGGTCCCCGACGGCCCTCCGGTGGTCCGAGTGGGCGCTGCGGGCGTCGTTGTAGCGGTCGGCCTCGTGCCTCCAGCCGCACCGGCAGTTGACGACGGTGACGTAGCGACCGGCCCGCATCCATGAGCTGGAGCCGGCGCCGTGCCCGCCGGTAGCGCGCTCCGCCGGAGCCGACGGCTCGACGGGCGGGCTCGCAACCGAGCCGAGCGGGTTCCCGTCCCAGGACTCCGGTTCGCGGACGAGCGCCGCGAAGGCCTTCGCGGTTAGCTGCCGGATCTCTAACTCGCCGGCCTTACGCAGCTTCGCCACGCCGGCTCCCTCCCCCACCACGAGCAGGTCGACGGAGCGGGTCACGCCAGCCGCCGCCGTTCCGCCGAGTAAGCGGACCGCGGCGCGGGCCCCGTCCCGATCCATGCCGGGTACCTCGCCGGTAACGACTACGGTCAGGTTCGCAAACGGGAGAGCCACGGCTCGTAGTCTCCCGCACGGAAGCGCGCTGGGTGGCCATCGACCGGCCGCGAGTCGGCGCCAGTCAGGGCGACGAATCCGGCCGCGGCGGGATGAACGTGCGGGCTTGGCGGTAGGTGCAACGCCGGACGTTGCCTTTCACCAGCCTCAGGAGATCGCGTGGCCGACACCGACGGCTCATCCAGCGCCGCCCCACCCACCGTCTTCGTGCTGTTCGGAGCCACCGGTGATCTGGCGCGGCGCATGGTGCTGCCCGCCTGCTTCCAACTCGCCCAGCATGGCCTGCTTCCCGAGCGCTGGCTGCTGGTCGGGAACGGACGCGGGGACGACTCCCACGAGGACTTCCGCGACCGCGTCCGCGACGCACTCGCCGAGTTCGGACCCGACCCGGACGACGGGCCGTGGGAGGACTTCTCCGCGTGCCTCCGGTTCGCCGGTGGCGGCTTCCGACAGTTCTGATCCCGGCAGCCTGCTCGACGTGCTGATGGAGGCACGCGAGTCGCTCGGGGGCGAGGCGCAGTACGTGCATTACCTCGCCATCCCGCCGAGCGCCTTCTCCCCGCTCACCGAAGCCCTCGACACGCATGGCCTCACCGACGGAGCGCGGGTCGTTTACGAGAAGCCGTTCGGGACCTCACCCCAGGACTTCCGGGAACTGGACGAGATCGTCCACCCGGTCCCGGATGAGAAGCAGGTCTTCCGGATCGACCACTTCCTCGGCAAGGAGGCTTCTCAGGACCTGCACGCCCTCCGGTTCGGCAACGGCTTGTTCGAGCGGGCCGCGAGCACGTCCGGGCGGTGCAGATCGGCGTCCCGGAGACGCTCGACATCGCCGACCGCGCGGAGTTCTACGACGAGACCGGCGCTGCTGGACATGGTCGTCACCCATCTGTTCCAGCTCCCGCCGAGATCGCGATGGAATCGCCGGCCTCGATGGGTCCCGACGATCTGCAGGCCGCCCGCGAGCAGGTCATCGCAGCGTTTCGCCCGCTCGCCACCGACGACGTCGTGCTCGGGCAGTTCGAGGGCTACCGGGCGACGGACGGCATCGCCGACGACTCGCAGCGCGACACGTTCGTCGCCGCGCGGTTGTGGGTCGACACCCCGCGGTCCGGGGCGCGGCCAGCTACCGGAGCGCCCGACGCATCGCGCCGACGAGGCTGTCCTCGGGCTGGCGGAAGAGCGGCGGCATGTACCGCAGCATCAGCGTCGCCCACGTGACGTGGGTCAGCAGCGGTGCCTGTATCCCGCCGGAGGCCCGACGCTGCAGGCCGAACAGTGTGCCCATCGCGCCGGCCGCGAGGACCAGGGCCGGGTTACGGGTTGCGACGCACGACAGCGTGTAGACCGCAGTGGACAACGGCACCGGGTGCTTCTCACCGATCGCCGCGTACATCGCCCCGCGGAAGAAGATCTCCTCGCTGGCGCCGTTGGCCAGGGTGGTCAGCAGCACCAGGCCCGGGGAACCCTGGTCGGCGAAGCGCAGGATGTCGCGCAGCGCGTCGTTCAACGGTGGGATCTGTCGCGCGACCAGCGCACCGGCGTAGAAGCCGGCGAAGGCACCCACGCCGGTCGCGATGGGGGTGACGACGGGCCGGCGCAGCCCCTGGTCCGGCCCGATTATCCAGCCCCGGTGCAACGGGCCGGAGACGAACCCGCCGACGAGCCAGGTGCCGGCGACCCCCAAGGTCGCGCCGTAGAAGGAGCGCGACCCCGGTTTGGTGGACAGCGCCAGCCCGAGGAAGCCCGAGCCGAGGACGGATACCCCGGCGACGACGCGGCGACGACGCCGGAACGCCTCGTCGCTCTCCCGGTGGTCGCGCGGCACCTTGGTGGTGAGCCAGGTGGGAAGCCGGTTGACCTGCCGCCGGACGACGGGCGGGAGCTCGAATTCCGTCACGCCGACGGCTCCCGCGCGGCCCGGGCCCGCTCCCCCAGCGCGGTGAGCACGGCGGTGTCGTAGTCCATCGGCTCGAAGGGCAGCAGGCGGCGGATGCTGTCGTCGCGAACCACGACCTCGTTGCCCATCGAGTCGACCAGAGATCGTGCGGTCGCGGTGTCGACGTCGGTGACCAAGGACAACCAGCGGGCGGACAGTCTGGGTGTCAGCAGCGGGACGGGGACCACCAGCAACGTCCGACCTTCGATGACGGCCACCCGGCGCAGCATTTCGACGTATTGAAGGACCTCCGGGCCTCCGACGTCGTAGCTGCACGATTCATCGCCGGGCAGGGTGAGACCACCGACGAGGTAGCGGATGACGTCGGCTGCCGCGATCGGCTGGGTGCGCGTGCGCACCCAGCGCGGCGTGATCATGGCTGGGAGGTGCTCGACGAGTTGGCGGGTCAACTCCCAGGAGATGCCGCCGTGGCCCACCACGATCCCGGCGCGGATCACCGTGACGCGTACGCCGGTGGACCCGAGCAGACCCTCCACCTCGCGGCGGCTTCGGAGGTGATCGGACAGGTCGTCGGCGTCGTCACCCAGCCCGCCGAGGTAGACGATGTGCCGAACCCCGGCGTTGGACGCCGCCGTGGCGAACACCATCGCCGCATCGGCGTCCCGCCTGCGGAAGTCGTGCTCGCCGAGCGAGTGGACCAGGTAGTACGCCGCCTCGCAGCCCTCCAGCGCGGTGGCCAAGCTCTCCGGCTCGTGCACGTCGCCCCGAACGGCCCGACCCGCCCCGTGGTAGGTCTCCGGATGCCGGGTCATCGCCAGGACGTCGTGGCCCTCGTCCACGAGCGCGGGACAAAGCCGGCGGCCGACGAAGCCGGAGGCACCGGCGACGAGTACACGCATGACCTCACCCTCCCACTTCCCTGCCAATCAGTCCGTGCTGCCGTTCAGTTCGTGACGTCGATGAGCACCTTGCCCACCGTGCCGTCCTGAACCGCCTGGTGCGCGCCGGCGACGTCGGCGAGCGGGAAGTGGTGCAGGGGCAGCCCGGCGGCCTCCCCGACCCGGATGGCCCCGGCCCTCACGGCCGCGGAGACGTCGGCGATCCCGGTGGCCTTCGCGACCGCCGGCTCGGTGTAGACGAGGACGAACTGCCACCGGACGTTCGGGAGCATCGACGCCCGCACCGGGATGGAGACCTCCGAGGTGTTGTCGTCGGCGTAGACCGCGACCGACCCGTGCATTGCGAGGACCTGGGCGTCGATCGCGGCGTTCTTGCCCGGCGACACCTCGACGATGCTGTGCACGCCGTGCGGGGCGATCCGGCGGATCTCGGCGACGACGTCCTGCTGCCGGTAGTCGATGACGTGGTCGGCCCCCGCGGCGGCGGCGAGCTGCGCCTTGTGCGGGTTGCTGATCGTCGTGATCACCGTCGCGTCCGCCCAGCGGGCGAGCTGGATGGCGGCGTTGCCGACGGCCCCGGCGCCGCCGGCGACCAGCACCACGTGCCCCTGCAGCGCACCCGGCCCGAGCGAGCTCGGCCCGCCCTCGGTGACGGTCAGGCAGCGGTGGGCGGTGAGGAACGGAACGCCGAGGCTCGCGCCGAGGTCGAAATTCGCAGAGTCGAGAACCGCTGAGCCGGGGTCCGCCGAGCCGGGCAGCGGCACGACGTGCCGGACCGGGAGGACGGTCTGCTGCTGCGCGGTACCTCCCCGCGGCCGGTCCCGCGCGGCTTCCCACAGCCACACCGCGCGTCCGACGAGGGCGTCGTCGACGCCTTCACCAACCGCCTCGACGACTCCCGACCCGTCCTGGTTGGGAGTGTGCGCCGGCTCGACCGGCGTGTCCGGCCCGGAGCCTTGCCTCGACTTCCAGTCGGTTGGGTTGACGCCGGAGCGGCGGACCGCGACGCGGACCTCCCCGGGGCCGGGCTCGGGGGTCGGCAGGTCGACCTCGTGCAGGACCTCGGGTCCGCCGTTCCGGTCGTAGACGACTGCGCGCATGGATGGTCTCCTCGCCTGGCTGTTCCGTCCACCAATAGTGGGCCCATGCCGAGCTTGCCCACATGGTCGCCCCTTACGGTGTAACCGACGTCCGCCGTGTTCCGACAGCGTTGGGAGCAGTAACAGCCTGTGAAGCTTTCCCGGAAGGCGGGCGTGGGGATCCTCGCTGCCGCCGTTGTGCTCGTAGTCGCTGTAGCGGCGGGGGCCTTCGTCCTCAACCGCCATTCCCCGACCAACCGCGCCAAGGCCACCGTCGAGGGCTACCTGTCCGACTGGTCGAACGGTCGCTACCCGCAGATGGCCGCGGTGGCCGAGCAGCCGGTGGACAGCTTCACGTCCTTCTACAAGGCCTCCGCGCAGGGACTCGAGGAGACCCGCGGTAGCTACCAGCTGGTCTCGCTGCAGACGGGCGCGAACCCGAGCGCGACGTTCAACGCCCGCGTCAGCCTGGCGAACTACCCGGACTGGACCTACACCGGCACCTTGCCGCTGGTGAAGCGGGGCAACACCTACCGTGTCGTCTGGACGCCCGCCGCGTTGCACCCGGCACTGAAGGCCGACCAGCACCTCGGCCTGGTCCGGACACCCCAGAACTACGGCCACGTGCTGGACCGCAACGGCAAGCAGATCTCGACCGGCGACACCCAACTCGCCCAGACGGTGATCGGGCGAGCGCCGTCCGACGCCGCGGGGGCCGGGAAGGGTCCGACGGGCCTCCACGTCCGCCTCGCCGACACGCTCGACGGCCGTCTGCCCGCTGCGGTGGACGTGCTGACCAGCTCGGGCAAGCTGGTGACCCGACTGCAGTCCCTGCCGGGTAAGCCGGGTCAGAATGTCCGCACGACGCTCGACCTGGGGTTGCAGAAGACAGCCGAGAACGTCGCGTCGGGTTCGGGCAAGCCGACGTCGATCGTGCTGATGGATGCGCGGAGCGGAGCGATCGTCGCCGCGGCTGGTAACAGCTCCGCGGGGCCGAGCAACGCCCTCACCGGGCGCTTCCCACCCGGGTCCACTTTCAAGATCGTCACCGCGACGGCGGCACTGCAGAACGGGTTCACGCTCGACACCCCGGTGTCCTGCCCACCCAGCGTGACCGCGGGTGGCGTCACCTTCAAGAACGCGGAGAACGAGGCCCTCGGCCAGATCAGCTTCCTGACCGCGTTCGAGAAATCCTGCAACACCGCCTTCGTCAACATCGCCGAGAAGCTGCCCAAGGGCGCGCTGGCCAAGACGGCGGCGTTCTACGGCTGCAGCGCACTGCCGGGCAGGGCGGAGACGCCGGACGCGCTGCCCATCCCGACCTTCACCTGCAACTATCCGCCCGTCGCGGACGCCGAGTACGCCGCGTCCGCCTTCGGCCAGGCGCAGGTCGAGACGAGCCCGCTGGGGATGGCCTCGATCGTCGCGGCCGCATCGACGGGAACCTGGCAACCCCCGCGCATTCTGCCGCCGGACGGACCGCTGCAGCCTTCGGCGGCGCCCCGATCGCTGCCGGCGAACGTGGTGAGCCAGCTCCGAACGGCGATGCAGGCGGTGGTGTCCAACGGCACGGCGACGTCGATCTCGGGCAGCGGCGTGGCCGGCAAGACCGGCACGGCCGAGTTCGGGACCAAGAACCCGCCGCAGACGCACGCCTGGTTCACCGGCTACCTCGGCAAGTACGCCGCGGCGGTGCTGGTGCAGGACGGCGGCTTCGGGGGGGACGCGGCAGCGCCGCTGGCCGCACGGGTGCTGCAGGCGGCGCAGGCCTCGGGCTGAGCTTCCGGCCGCGAGTCCGACCTCTTTGCACCTGGCCGCTGGGGTCGATTTCTTGTCGGACCCTGGTGCTTGAATCGAACATGTGATCGAACAGACGCGGCGGGAGTTGACGGCGGCGGCTGCGGCTGACGTGTCTGGGCTGCCGGCGTCGGTGTTGGCGGAGGAGATGCGGCAGCTGCGTGACGTTGAGCTGGCCGTGGTGGCGGAGCGGCTGCGCCGGCTGGACGTGTTCGACCGGATCGCGGGGTATGTCGACGACGGGCAGATCAGCACCGTGGCGTGGCTCCGGACCGAACTCGCCGTGCCGCCCGGCGCCGCGAGCTCCGAGGTGTCGGTCGCCCGGGTCCGCCGGACGTGCCCCGAGCTCGCCCGGACCTTGGACGCGGGCCGCACCTCCTTCCGGCATGTCCAGGCCGTCGCGGCCGCGATGCGGCGGCTCGGTCAGCCCGAAGTGTGGGCGCTGCTGGATGAGCGGATCACCGGCTGGGCGATGCAATATTCGGTCGTCGAGTTCGCCGCCATGCTCGACGGGCTGGTCGACCAGCTGTTGCCCGACCCGAAACCCACAGACGACAAGCAGCGCGGCCAGCGCCGGCTCTCGGTCAGCAACGGGTTCAACGGCATGGTCAACGTGTCCGGCCGGCTCACCCCGGAAAGCGGTGAGAAGTTCTCCGCCGCCCTGTCGGCCGCGTCCCGGCCCGACACCGACGGTGAGACCCGCAGCCCCGGACAACGCAAAGCCGACGCCCTCGACCACATCCTCGACACCGTCCTGGACACCGCGCTGCTCCCCGTCGACGGTGGCGAGAAGCCGCACATCAGCCTGCTCGTCCCGCTCGACCACCTCGACACCGACGACGCCGTCCCCGCACCGGTCGGGCTCGGCGACCTGTGGAACGAACCCGAAAGCCAGACCGTGCAGCGCGCCGCCGCGGCTGCCTCGTTCGCCGAAGCCGTCGACCGCCGACCCCGGTTCTCCTGGACCGGCCCCACCAGCCCCAACACCGCCCGCCGGCTATCCTGCGACGGCATCCTGCTGCCGATCTACACCCGCGGCGGAGCTCCGCTCGACGTCGGCC